>DASYTB010000104.1:0-2675 GCA_036002705.1 Verrucomicrobiia bacterium | reverse complement strand
GTTCCTGAAATCCGAGAAGTTTCTCCCCGCCGATTGATTAACCAAAAAAAAAGATGTCCTGCACCGTTCAAATCTCGCTGGATTTACGCACCATTGACGACGCCCTCCACGTGGCCCAAATCGCCGCCGATGCCGGAGTGGACTGGCTGGAAGCCGGCACGCCGCTGATGATCGAGCAGGGTATGGCCGCCGTGCGGGCGCTGCGCGCGAAATTTCCGAAGCACCCCATTGTTTGCGACTTCAAGGTTTGCGATGGTGGATCCCTGTTTGCCCGGCTCGCCGCGGAGGCTGGCGCCAATCACATCGACATCATGGCCGCCGCACACGACGCGACGCTGCGGTCGGCTCTCCGCGAGGCGGAGAAACACGGTATCAAAGTCATCGCGGATATCATGTTTTGCGCGGATCCGATTGCCGCCGCCGTGCGAGCGCAAACGATCGGCGCTCACATGATCGGCTGGCATTTGGGTTACGATCACCGCGCTGAGAATCGAGGCCTGCGGGCCATCGATGGGTTGGATGACGTGTTGCGCGCCGTGCGAATTCCCGTCCAGGTGGTCGGGGGCCTTTCCATGGAACATGCCGTTGAAGCGGCGCGCAAAGGCGCCGCTTCGGTCGTGATCGGCGGTCCGCTGGTGCCCGGAGACCGGGCCGCGGGCTTGGCCGCGACGCTCCGGGAGATTGTGAACGGCGTCCGGGCGGCGAAAAAAGAATGACTATTGACTATGCAGCGAGTGAGCGGAATTGGCGGGGTTTTCTTTCGCGCGAAAGACCCGGCGGCGACGGGGTTATGGTACCGCGATCATCTCGGGATCGATCTGGTTCCCGACGATTATAACCAAAAGCCGTGGTCGCAAGAAGCCGGGCCGACAGCCTTCGCGCCCTTCCCCTTGGACAGCGAGTACTTTGGGAACGCCAGCCAGCAATGGATGATTAACTTCCGCGTGCACGACCTCGACAGCATGGCCAAGCAACTTCGTGCGGCCGGAATCACGGTTACGGTCGATCCGGAAACGTATCCGAACGGTCGATTTGCGCGCTTGCACGATCCGGAGGGGAATCCGATTGAACTCTGGCAGATGAAATCATCTTGATCGGAGAGGCCAGACATCCGGCGCGCGACGCTGCAACTCGCAGATCATTTCGGGCTGATCTTCTCCAGCGGATCTTCAGCGGGGCCGGAAAAAACTTCGCCGGTCGGGTGGAACCGGGAACCGTGGCATGGGCAGTCCCACATTTTGTCGGCTGGTTTCCATCGAACGATGCATTGGAGATGGGTGCAAATCGGCGAGCAGAGGGTCACTTTGCCTGTTTCGTCGCGATACGCCGCGACTTTCTGTCCGTCAATTTTCAGGATTTTGCCTTCGCCGAATTTCAATTCCTCCAGCGACTTGCCTTCCGCGCCTCCGATGCGGTCACGAAGATAGTAATATGGATAATCGAGATTTTCCTTCACATAACGCCAGGTGCCGCCATGAAATCTTCGGCGATCAACCCTGAACAGCTCGAACCAGGGATTCTTTCGGCCCAAATAGCGATCACGCACCATGACTGCACTGAGCGTCCCGAGTGTAAACCCATTCCCACAAAAGCCGGTCGCGATAAATTGTTGGCCTTCATTCTCCCCGATGAAAGGCAAGCCGTCGTTCGTTTCGACCACCTGCCCGAGCCAGCGATTTTCAATCCGCGCCTCGGGCAAAACTTCCCGGCACTTTGATTCCAGACGTTTAAAAACTTCGCGCGGATCTTCTTCCTGCCCGGTTTTGCAATCCTCCCCTCCAAAAATGGCGTAATCACGGTTCTCCTGGCGATCAACCCGCAAGTAGTAATATGGATCCGTAGTATCCCAGAAGAGCGCTTCCGGCGTGCTGCCGCCTGGCAGCCGCGCGCCGAGCACATAACTGGTGTAAAGAGCGAGTTTGCTTTGAAAGAGAGTTCCCTTGACGAGGCTTGTTTTGCCGAGCAATGGGGTGTGAGTTGCGATCATCAGGTATTCGCAGCGAATTTTGTATTTCCCGCTGTGAACCGTGAGAGGTTTCTCGTCGATCCGCTCGGCTTGGGTCTTCTCGAAAACGTAACTCCCGCCGCCGTTAATCGATTGCAAGAGCGGCGCGAGATATTTGAGCGGATGAAACTTCGCCTGATTCGCGAACTTCACCCCGGGACCATTCAAACCCGGGACGGATTGCATAAAGCTAGCCTGGAACCCAAGCTCCCGGGCAAGATCCGCATCCTGGTGGAGCGAGGCTACGTCTCGGTCTTTCCGCTCCTTGTCCTGATTCTTGAGAGACGCGTGAAGATAACCGGGCACCCAGGCAAATTCAGATTTGCCGCCGGTGGCCTGAACGATTTCATGGATCTGATCAATCGCGGCGGCTCCGGCCTCCCAAAACGCCTTCGCGCCATCCTTGCCAAAATCGTTGACCACGGAGTGCAGCCGTTTGTCGGTGACATAAGTGAGATGCGCCGTCGTATGGCCGGTGTCCGCCGCCGCGCAACGCCCCCGCTCCAAAAGAGCAACTTTCACGCCCCCTCGTTTCAGAAGCCAGGCCGCCGTGCAGCCGGTCAGTCCAGCTCCTATGATCACCACATCCACCGCCAAATCGCTGGAAATTGACGGGAATTGCGGCAATGCGGTTGATAACCCCCAGTAGGCTCGAGTGTCCATAAAACCC
>DASYTB010000103.1:0-5591 GCA_036002705.1 Verrucomicrobiia bacterium | reverse complement strand
CGCGAAGAGCGAGTCTTCCACCAACGTCTGAATATGAAAGTTCGCGCCCGAGCTGGGGCCAGTCTCGGCTTTGATCGGCTCCGGTTCGAAATCGTCAAAGTCAATGCACTCGAGAGATTCCTTGACGTGAAGCGGGCGGGCGTTCCCGGCAGCGTCGCGTCGATTCCAGTCAAAGACGCGATAGGTCGTGTCGGAGTTTTGCTGGATTTCAAAAATCACCAGGCCGCTGCCGATGGCGTGCACACGGCCGCTCGGGAGAAACATGGCGTCGCCGCGGCGGACCGTGATTCGGTGGAAACAATCGGCGACCGAACCTGCCTGGATTTGGCGCTGAAATATCTCGCGAGTCACGCCTCGCTTCAATCCCACGTAAAGTTCCGAGTGCGGTTCGGCGTGGGTGATGCACCAGATTTCGGTTTTCGGATCGCCGCCCAGGGCATGCGCCCGTTCGGGCGGCGGATGGACCTGGAGGGAAAGTTTTTCACGAGCGTCGAGAATTTTCACGAGGAGGGGAAAACGACCATGAAGTGCGCGGGCCGGGCCGAGCAATTGGTCCCGATGGTGCTGAAGGAGCCAATGAAGAGTCTTGCCGGCCAGCCGACCGTTGGTGATTTCACTTTGCGCTTCGGGGCGGTCGGAAATCTCCCATGACTCGCCAATCGGGAGGCGTGGAGGGAGGTCCTTATGGTACAGCGTAGCCAGATTACGCCCGCCCCAGATTCGCTCCTGGAAAATGGGCTTGAAGCGCAATGGGTAGAGCATGTGGTAAACCTTTAAGCGGCGGCTTGCTCGCGTTCAACGACAGCCCCGAACCCGCGGAACTTCTCGTAACGAAGGCGCAGCCGCTCAGACGCACTGAGGGCGAGAATCTCTTTCAAGTGCTGGAGGACGTGGGTTTTGAGAGATTGCGCCACCGCGGCGAGATCATTGTGCGCGCCGCCGAGCGGTTCAGGAATGATGGCGTCCACCAGGCCGAGTTCGCGCAGATGCCTGGCCGTGATTTTCAAAGCTTCTGCCGCGCGGGCGGCCGCGGAACGGTCCTTCCACAAAATTGCGGCACACCCTTCGGGGCTGATGACGGAGTAATACGCATTCTCGAGCATCAACACGCGATCGGCCACGCCAATGCCCAAAGCACCTCCCGATCCTCCTTCACCAATCACCACCGCGATAATCGGCACATGGAAAAGCATCATCTCGCGAAGGTTCACGGCAATCGCTTCGGCAATGTGCCGCTCCTCGGCGCCGATGCCCGGGTAGGCTCCCGCCGTATCAATCAGGGTGATAATCGGCAGGCCAAACTTGTCGGCCAGCCGCATCAGGCGCAAAGCTTTGCGGTAACCCTCGGGATGCGCGGAACCGAAATTCCGTTTGATGTTCTCCCTGGTCTCGCGGCCTTTTTGCGTGCCAATCACCAGGACCTTTTGGTCCTCCAAATGGGCGAACCCGCCAATGATCGCCTGGTCGTCCCCGTAGCTGCGATCGCCGTGCAGTTCTGAAAAATCGGCAAAAGCGGTCGTGAAGTAATCCAACGAGTAAGGGCGCCGGGGGTGCCGGGCCAACTGCACGCGCTGCCATGCAGTCAGGTCGCTAAAGATGGCTTTGCGCGTTTCCTCGATTTTCTTTTCGATCTGAGCAATCTCGGCCTCGAGGGAAATGCCCGGATGCTTCTTCAACTCATCGAGCTTGCGCTGCAACTCCACGATGGGCTTCTCGAAATCGAGGTAATGTTTCATAAGACCGAATCGGCGGAGTTTAGGGGTTCAGGTTGAGCGCGGCAATACTGGGAATTTGGGGATGTGGGAAGGGCTCAGTTTTGGTGGTACGAGGCTCTGCCGAGCCGGCGCTCCCGAGCGATAATTCTTGCGCATTTGGTCAGCCGAGAATGGAGCCCTGCGCCGTGTGGGCGGAATTTCGCAAACAATTTCGATTCAAAGGGTGCTCGGGCCTCTTTTCGGGAAGAAATTGTTTCACAAAGGAAATTGAAACCTTTTCGCCTCCTCGCGCGAATAAGTTGTAGAATCAATACGATTTATGTTAGCCAAACACTTGTTCAATTCCGTGTCCCTCGTCGCCGCGGCCATCACGGCCTTTGCCGCGCCTCTCGACAAATCCAAAATCTCCGCCGACGCCAAATGGCTGCTGCATCTCGATGTGGACGCCTTTCGAAAAACCACGGTGGGCGAGCACGTTATCGGCCAGATCCTTCAGCCGCAGCTCGACGCTCATGAAGAATTTAAAAAGCTGAATCTTTCCCTCAATGTTCAGAACATTTCCTCGATCACAGCTTATGGCTCGGCATTCGAAAAGAACGGCCAGGGCGTCCTCATGCTTACCACCACCGCCGACGTAAAAAAGGACCTCGATACCCTGGCCGGCATGTCGTCAGTCGTCGGGGCGGATAAAAAGGGCTTGATCCTGCTCCAGCAGCAGCCCTATTTGCTTTATTGCTTTAACAAGGATGTATTTATTGCCCCGAAAGTGGCCGACACCGTCCTCATTGCCAAATCGCAGGAGCAGATCGACAACGCACGCGATGTTCTCATGGGCAAAGCGAAAACCCTGGCGCAGAATTCCGAATTCGGCGGCTACCCGGAAACGCCGAATGGCTTCTTCGTTGGCATGGCGGATGGGTTCAACGATGCCGAGCACCATATGCCGCCCCAGGCGCAGGTTCTCAAGGAAGCGCGCGGTGGCCGGGTGGCGCTCGGCGAAACCGATAGAAGCCTTTTTGTGAATCTTGTTTTCCGGGGCAAAGATGAGGAAGGGAGCGCCAAGATCCAGCAGGTGTTGCAGGGCCTCGTCGCTCTCGTGAGCCTAAGCCAGCAGGACAAGGACATTACCGATCTCGCCAATGCCACAAAGGTTTCGCTCCAGGGCCGCAACGTGATTGTCGATGTCCACTGCCCCAGCAACGAGCTGATCGAAAAGATCGAGGCCAAACACAAGAACAAGAATATCGCCCAAAATGGCGACGATTCAGAAACGCAGAAAAAGCCCAAGAAGAAAAAGAAGAAGGCCAAGGTAAGTGATGACGCTGCCGACAAGGCGCCCGTCGAAAACAACGCAAAGTAAACGCTGGACTGGAGGGAAGGCCCATTGCCAACGGCGGTCGAAATTAGCGAAACGCTCGAGCAGCTCGCCGAACAAACCAAGGCGGGTTGCGCGCTTTCCTTTGAAAGGATCGTCGAGCAAATGAAGGACCGTATTTTCGCTTACCTCGTCCAGCTCGTTGGAAACATGCATGACGCCGAAGACCTCGCGCAGGACACTTTTATCAAGGCCTACAAAGGCATCCATACCTTCGATGGCCGCGCCCGCTTTTCCACCTGGCTCTACACCATCGCGAAGAACACCGCTTTTACTCATTTGCGCAAGCGCCGTCCGCACGATTCTATCGAGGAGTTATCGGAGATCCTCCCCGCGCCCGAAAGCGGCATCGATCTCGACGCGCAGAACTCAATCTGGACTCTGGCGCGGAAGCTCAAGCCGAACCTGTTCGAAGTGCTCTGGCTTTTTTATGCCGATGGTTTCTCGATGAAGGAAATCGCCACGATCACCGGCACCAATTCGATCACCGCGCGGGTCAATCTCCACCGCGCCCGGCTCGCCCTCCGAAAGAAATGCAAACTCTACGAAAATTTTTAGCAAGCCATTCCTGGCCCGGAAGGAGCGCGGACAAGAACTTCCGCGCTCCATTTCAGAGCCCTTGCTCATGCCTCAAAGGCCAGTTACACTGACACAAGCTTATGAACCAAAAACAACATCATAAGCAACTCGACGGCAGTGCGCTCGAGGAGCGTCTGCGCTCGGAAAAGCCGGTTCTCACCGCGCCGGCCGGTTTTACCGACAAGGTCATCGCCGAATTGCCCCACCGCATCCGGCGCGCCGCCGACCCGACAAGCGCGCCACGGACCTCTCTTTGGCCACGAATTGCTTTCGCGGTCGCCGCCCTTGTTCTCTCGGCCATTATCTTCCCGCGCTTTCGAAATATCCCCGAACCTGTCGCTTCGCCACGCACCTCGCCCGCGGAGACACTCGCCGGGCAGATCGCAATGCCGAAGGTTACCTCGGAACAACTCGACACGCTCGCCGTAAAACTGGATCAACCGCTCGAAAAGGAGCTGCACAACATGGTCAGCGATACCCGCCAGGCCATTCAATTCGTCGCCGCCAATTTCCTCCCCGCAAAATAAGCCCGCGCGGCTTCGCCTGCGCCTGCGCCCCTCGGTCGAAGCTCGTGTGCGTTCAGGCCACCCTTGGATTTTCAGCGACAGCATTCGCGACCAAAACCGGGAGGGCGCCGCGGGCGAACTCGCCGTCATCTTCGATCGAAAGGACGAATTCCTCGCTTTAGGCCTTTACGATCCGGATTCCCCGATCCGCGTCCGCGTCCTGCATTGCGGAAAGCCGGTCAACATTGACACAACGTGGTGGCGCGAGCGTCTCAAGCTCGCCCTCGACAAACGCGCCACCCTCTTTGACGTGCGGACCAATGGAGGGCGCTGGATCAACGGTGAAAGCGACGGCTTCCCCGCCTTGGTTCTGGACCGTTACGCGAATACTCTCGTTCTAAAACTCTACTCCACGATCTGGTTCTCCCGCCTCTCCGAAATCCTTCCTCTTGTTCAAGAGGCGCTCAAGCCAGAACGCCTCGTCCTGCGGCTCAGCCGCAACATCCAATCGAACGCGGCTGTCCATGACTGGCGCGACGGCCGGATACTCGCCGGTGCTGCTCCCGATGGTCCCATGCAGTTCCTTGAAACCGGCCTCTGTTTCGAAGCGGACGTGATCAAGGGACAAAAGACCGGCTTCTTTCTCGACCAGCGCGATAACCGACGCATCGTGGAATCCCTCGCCATGCGCAGACACGTCTTGAATGCCTTCAGCTTTTCCGGCGGCTTCTCTCTTTACGCGGCTCGCGGCGGTGCGAAATCAGTCACTGATCTCGACATCAGCGACCACGCGCTGGAAAGCTCGAAACGCAATTTCGCGCTTAACCGGGAGAAGGTTCAAGGATGCGAACACCGGCTGGTCCAAACGGACGTTTTCGAATGGCTGCAAGATCCGTCCACCGCGCGCTTCGATCTCGTTATCCTGGATCCGCCCTCGCTCGCCAAACGCGAATCCGAACGCCTGCGCGCGCTCGAAGCTTATGCGAGCCTTGCCGAATCGGCGATCAAACTCGTTCGCTCGAAGGGGATTGTTCTCTGTTGCTCTTGCTCCGCGCACGTGCGCGCTGAAGAGTTTTTACAGTCCGTCACGGGAGCCGCGGAACGATCCAGGCGCGGATTCGAAGTGCTGCAAACCACGCGCGAGCCAGTGGATCATCACGCCGATTTTCCCGAAGCGCAGTATCTGAAGGCGATCTATCTCCGGTTTGTTTAGTGTGATCTATTTCCGCGCCACATTCACCGGTGCCTGAGTAGAAAGACTGGCACTGGCCCGGTTCGCGCCGTTCAGCGGCCAGTTGGGGAAAATGCCGAGGAACAGCATGCCCGCGATACAGCCAACGAGGGCAAACCGAACTGGAGTCGCCACCGGAATAGGGGAGTAATCCGAAACGTCCTTCGACCAGTAGATCGCCCGCA
>DASYTB010000102.1:0-6702 GCA_036002705.1 Verrucomicrobiia bacterium | reverse complement strand
GCGCGGACAAGGGCCAATTGGCGAGAGCGGTCTCGATTTCACTATGAATGATCGTGAGCGGAGTTTTGAGTTCGTGGGACGCGTGCAGTGTAAATTCGTGAATTTCCTTCATAGCCCTGGCGAGGCGCTGCGTCATCTCGTTCAACACCTGGGACAAACGATCGACCTCATCGCCATTGAAGCTTCGCGGCAGAGGTTCGGACAGGTTGTCGGCGTCGAGACGTTCCGCGGCCAGAGTGAGCTGAGCGAGCGGAAGGAGCGACCGCTGCAACATCCACCAGCCGCCGAGAACTGTGATCGTGATCGCGGGAAGGACAAAATAGAGAATGATCTCGCCAATTTCTTCCGCCATGGGATCCGGCCGGGAGCCATGAAGTTGGGCGGAGCGTCGCTCATAAATCAGTTCGAAGTACATCCCGCCGGCGATGAGCAGGAGGGAGACCAGCAGGACGCCCGCGTACCAGACAGTGACTCGGCTTCGGATGGTCACTCTTCCTCCCGGATTACGTATCCAATCCCACGCACCGTATGAAGGAGTTTGACGTTAAAATCGGCGTCAATTTTTTCGCGAAGTCGCATGACATAGACGTCCACCAGGTTCGTGCCTGGATCGAAATTATATTCCCACACATTTTCGAGGATGGTCTTTCGCCCGCAAATTCGCCCTTTGGAGCGCAGGAGAAACTCCAGAAGCTTGAATTCCCGCGCGGCCAGCTCGATTTGGATGCCGCCGCGATGAGCCGTTCGACTCAAGGGATCGAGCACGAGGTCCCGGATTTTCAGCATCTCGGTGTTGGACTTGGCTTGCCGTCTTCCGAGTGCGCGGACGCGTGCGACCAACTCGGCCAGAACAAAGGGCTTGGGAAGATAATCATCCGCGCCGCTCTCGAGACCTTGCACGCGCTCGGCCACCTCGGCCCGGGCGCTGATGGCGAGGACGCCCGTGGAAATGCCGGCGGCACGCATTTCCCTGACGATATGCAGGCCGTCCCGTCCGGGCAGCATGATATCGAGAACAATGACGTCGAAAAAAGTTTCGGCGATAACGGAAAGCGCGGTGGACCCGTCGTGAATGACCTCGACTTGGAAGCCCTCGGCATGAAGAGCGTTCTGGACAAGGCTGGCGATTTTCTTTTCGTCCTCAACAACGAGCACACGCATAAAGCCGAAGCGCGGAAACAGTGAAGCGAGAGCTACACGCGTTTTTGAGTGTTTTATCATGGTTGCGCCGGCATTGTCTCGGTTTTTCCAAATGACGGTTCTGTCATCTGCCCGTACCGTTTGCCTGGCGAAGAATATTGTATTCGAATCACCACTCGAGGGCCGCACATGATAAACTTTCGAAGGCCCTCAAAAACAAGGTAGAGCTGATCGGATTGCGGATGGCCGTGGGCGCCCGCACCTCGGATATCCTGCGGCAATTCCTCGTGGAAGCGGTGGTGCTTTGTTTTGGAGGCGGCGAGCTCGGAATTTTGTTGGGTCGCGGAATATCCGTTGCGATCACCGCTTTTCTGACCTGGCCGACACGGCCGTCCGTTGCGGCCGTCATCGCGGCGGTGGTGGTTTCGGTAACGGTCGGAATTACTTTTCGCTATTAGCCGGAGTCGAAGGCGTCACGGCTCGACCCGATCGACGCCTTGCGCTGTGAATGAACTTGCGGAATGCGCCGCAATCACAGGTCGCATTCAATTAACGTCCGACCACAAGGATATCAAGCAAGGCTGGGCCGCCTCCGCGCGCTCCGCCGCGTCCGCCCGGCTGATTTCCGGGAGCGGAAGCGGCGGATTCGTTTTTCGCCGAGGGCGCGGGTTCGGTGGTGATCAGGATGATGTGGTTGTTCTTTGTATCGAGGGTACAGGTTTTTGCGCGAGACTTGGTCTGAACGGTCTGGGTAACTTCGAAGCTCGTGGGACTGCTCTCTTTAATGATCGTCAGCGTGCCATCCCCTTGGGAACTGAACGCTTCCATCGTCGCCGGATTGAAGCCGCCGCCATCGACGCCCTTGCCGATCGGTAAGGTGGTTATTATATGTCCATCTTTCGCGTTCAGGATCACTGCCGTGGCGGGTTCATGGCAGAAAGCGAAAAGGATGTTGTTTTTGATGTCGAGAGAGAGCCCGCCGGGACCCCCTCCTTTACCTTCGAGACTGTAGTGAGCCAGGACTTTCAGTGAATTCACGTCCACGACGGCAATTTGATCTTTGTCTTCCAGCGCGACGTACAAACGACCCTGTCCGTCACTCGCGCCCTGTTCCGGCGCCCCACCGAGATCGATCGTGCCGGCGACCGTTCCATCCTTCGCGTCGATCACCGTCGCGTTCGGCGCGGTATGGCTGAAGACATAGATTCGTTCGCTGGAGGGTTCGAAGAGAATTCCATCGGGGCGTCCTTGCACAGGAATGGTTTTGATTGTCTGGAGGGTCGCCGCATCCCACATCACAACCGGGCTGCTGCTGCAAAAGGCGTGCTTTGACTTCGGATCGACGGCCACGCCACGCGCGCTCGCGTCCGGAATGGCCCCGACGGAGTTCAAGGTGTCGAGGTCGAAGGTGAGGACCTGGCTGCCGCGCGGAACGTAAAGTTTGCGATTGTCATTATCGGCATAGACGTAATCGATCCGGCCGGTGCCCATGGTTTGGGCGGTCTTGAGAATTTTATATGGACCGCTTTCATCAGAGGCTCCGTCCGTATGGGCGATTTGGAGGAGAGAAACAAGGGCGCAAGCGAACCCTCTTCTGAAGGTGAAAATGTTTGCGCTTTGGAAATTGCGTGGTTTCATTTTTTTTTGAGATGGCTGTGTTTGGTTGTTTCTGGCGTCAGTCCACCGAACGTATCTTAAGACGCCGCGGCTGGATGGATAGTAACAGTTTTCAAATGACAGTTCCGTCATTTGCCTCCCTCTTTCCGCTGACGAATAATGGAGGATTGGAATTTTAGACATGACCGCATCTCTTTGGCCCGGGGAACATTGGCGTTCTCGGATTGTCGTCTCCGCCCAAGTACTGGCCTTCCTTCTACTTACGCAGAATCTGTGCTCGCAACCGCTGGTAAGGCATTCCGACGTTTGGCGGTACCGCGAAGGGACCAGCGCCCTGCCATCAAATTGGAAAACGGCGGCCGATTCAGCGCTTGACGGAACGTGGCCGAGCGGGGCGGGAGGCCTTGGTTATGCGGATAACGCTCCGGAAACAGCCCCTTGCCAGACGATTCTGAACGATATGCGTGGGAATTATTCAACCGTTGCCATGCGCAAGACTTTTGAGGTCATCGCCGCGGTCGATCCGAACCTGCATCTTGTCCTGACAATGGATTTCGACGATGGGTTCATCGCCTGGCTCGACGGCGTCTTTCTGACGAGCGTTAATTCTCCGAGCTCTCCCAACGAGCCGGCCTTCAACGCCTTGGCTACAGCGAGTCATGAATCGTCCCGAGGGGACAATTCGGCCCAACCGGTAATTACTTACGATGCCGGTCCCGCCGGAACGCGGCTGGGGATTGGTTCGCATGTGCTTTCCATCCTTGGGCTGAATTCGAGCCTCAGCGGGAGCAGTGATTTCATTCAAATTGCCGACCTGGCCCTGGTGGCAACCCCAACGA
Organism: Verrucomicrobiia bacterium; assembly: GCA_036002705.1. Classification (GTDB taxonomy): domain Bacteria; phylum Verrucomicrobiota; class Verrucomicrobiia; order Limisphaerales; family SXQI01; genus DASVNK01. The sequence continues at coordinate 3,106 of DASYTB010000102.1, read as the reverse complement.
ATTGCCTGAGCGGACTGGTGAGCGCGGATGTCACAGTGCACGCGACGGATGGTCCGATCTCAATTTGTGGGAACATCACGATCGGCGCGGGAGCTACGATGACGATCGATCCCGGCACGACTGTCCAATTCGCGCAGGGAGCGGGACTGACCGTTGCCGATGGCGGTCGCTTGATTGCCGAAGGAACTGGGACCAATCGCATCCGCTTCACCGCCGCGCCGAATTCTGCCGCCTGGGGAGGTTTTACGGTCAATGGTTCGGTTGGATCGCCCGAAACGCGGATCAGCTATGCGGACTTCGAAGGCAACAGCGCCGCCGCGATTCATTCGGCGGGCGGCACCGTTTTTCTCGATCATTTGAATTTTCTGTCGATCGATCATCAATATGTTTCGCTGGATAGCTCCTCCTTCGTGGTGAGCAATTGCCACTTTCCCGCGAGCACAAAGAAGGTCGAGGTCGCGCATGGCACGGGGGGGATCAAGAGCGGGGGCCACGGAGTCTTTACGCGAGATTTTTTTGGAGGGACGATCGGTTACAGCGATGCGGTGGACTTCACCGGAGGCAATCGGCCGGGGCCAATCATACATTTTATCAACAACGTCTTCGCTGGTTCGCAGGACGATGGAATTGATGTGGACGGAACGGACGCCTGGATCGAAGGGAACATCTTTCTCCACGTTCATCGCAACGGCGACACCCCGGACACGTCCTCCGGTGTTTCGGGTGGCAATAATAGCGGCAACACTTCCGAGGTAACGATTATCGGCAATTTGTTTTTTGATTGCGATAACGCCATCACCGCCAAACAAGGCAATTTTTTCGCGCTGCTGAACAATACGATTGTTCATATGACGAAGACTGGCGGCATCGATGGGGCGTCCGGCGCTGTGGTGGTGCGGGATACGACGCCCTCGCCCACGACATTCGCCCGCGGGCTGTATCTGGAGAACAACATCATCGCGGATGTGCCGGAGATCGTTCGAAATTACGACAGCGCGCAGACCACCGTGACCTTGAACAACAACATTCTCCCGATGGCCTGGACCGGACCCGGCAGCAGCAATCGGGTGGCCGACCCGATGTTTAAACACGTTCCGGATGTTACCGAGACGTTCTTTGCCAATTGGCAGGACGCGCAAAAGCTCCGAGACGGGCTTAGCTTGCTGCCTGGTTCGCCAGCCATCGGAAACGGATGGGAAGGCCATGATCAGGGAGGCGTAATTCCCCTGGGTGTTCTCATTTCAGCCGCACCTCAAGGTGTGGTCGCCTCAAACACGCAAAGCAGCGCCACGATTAGGGTTGGCTACAACCGGACGGGACAGGGGATACCATCGAGCGGCTGGCCCGACGGAGTTGGTTATACCCACTACAAATGGCGCCTGGATGCGGGGCCGTGGAGCCCCGAGACGATGATCAACGCGCCAATTACTTTGCCCGCGCTGGCCTCCGGCCCTCACTTTGTCGAAGTCATTGGAAAACGTGACTCCAGTTGGTATCAGGACGACCCAATATTCGGCGACGACGGCGTGGTTACCCGTTCGGCGACATGGCAGGTCGGCAGTGAGCTTCGCGTCAAGGACATCGAGCAAACCTCGAGCGGATTCAAACTTTCATTCGACGCGATGGCGGGAGTGAATTACTCAGTTCAGTACAAAGATTTCATCGAGGTCGATTCCTGGGCGACTTTGACCAATTTGCCTCCGGTCGCAGTTGATACCGAGCAGTCGGTGACGGATCAAGCGACGGCCAGACAGCGCTTTTATCGCGTTGCAGCCCGGCCGTAAGGAAGCTCTGTCTTTTGCGGTTCCGGCGAAACTTCCGAGGAAGATTCTCGCCATAATAGCCCGACGAGGTAGAAGAATACGGCAGTGTTGCGCCCCTTGAATATAAGGTTGCTTTTGTGCCTCCTGCCGTTGGCAGGATGCCAGCGATTTGAAAGCCGCCCGCTTGATCCGGTGAAGAGCGCTGCGCGCCTGGAAAAGCGCGGGTTCGAAGATCCGGGGCTTCGAGAGTTTATCCAAGAGCAGCCGGGCCATTCGGAGTGGCCACCCACCAACTGGGATTTCGCGAGCCTCACGCTCGTTGCCTTCTACTACCATCCTTCGCTGGATGTCTCGCGCGCACAGTGGGCGACGGCACGGGCGGCCGAGAAAACGGCGGCGGGACGAAAGAATCCTGTTCTCACGCTGGTGCCGGGAATGAGCGTGAATCCGCCGCAGGGTCTTTCGCCCTGGATTCCGCTGGGCAGCGTCGATCTGCCGATTGAGACGGCTGGAAAACGGAAAAAGCGACAAGAGCAGGCGGGATATCTTTCCGAATCGACGCGCCTGAACATTCAAACGGCGGCATGGCAGGTGCGGAGTAATTTGCGGAGTGCTCTGCTCGAATGGCGCTTTCAACAGCAAAGATTGGAATTGCTGGATCGGCAACTCGCTTTGCAAGGTCAAATCGTGCAACTGCTCGAGCAGCGCCTCGCCGCGGGTGCCGCATCGCCCTTCGAAGTGACGACCGCGCGAGCCGCCCGTTTGCGGATCGAAGCTGACGCGGCGGACGCTCGGCAACGCTTCGCGGCTGCGCAGGTGCTCCTGGCGGATTCGCTGGGCGTGACAACCTTAGCGCTCTCTTCAATCGAAATTGCCGCCTCGGAACCGGCGATGGCGCTGAATTCGGAGAAGTTGATGAGTTCACAGGCGCGGGAGCTCGCGCTTCAGGCGCGCTCGGATATCCGCGCGGCGCTCGCAGAGTACGCGGCCAGTGAAGCCGCCTTGCGCCTAGAGATTGCGCGGCAGTATCCGGACTTGCACTTCAATCCTGGTTACCAATTCGATGAAGGAGAACATAAATGGACGCTCGGGCTCTCGCTGGAGTTGCCGATGTTGAATCGAAACGAGGGCCCCATTGCCGAAGCGGAGGCCCGGCGGAGAGAAGTCGCCGCGCGTTTTGAAGCGTTGCAAGCAAAAGTAATCACGGAGATCGATTCGGCGGCTAAGTCTTTCCGTGCATTAAGCGAACAGTCAAAACGCAATCAAACGCTGCTGGAGTTGCAGCGGCGCCAGGAGGCGGCTCTGCAAACCGCTCTCACGGCGGGAGGAGCCGACCGATTAGA
>DASYTB010000101.1:0-2087 GCA_036002705.1 Verrucomicrobiia bacterium | reverse complement strand
CTCGCCTCGACCCACCACCGCATTCCGGTCGTCGATAGATTTGGGCTGTGGCGGATTTCGTCGTCCCGTGGGAGTTTCGTCATGTTGCCGTCTTGTCGCTCCGGCGTGTTGCGCCCCACTCTCAAATGTATGGGCGGAAATCTGCTCGCCATTGGCGCGCGGTTGTGCCGGCGACTCACTGGCTCGCGCCGCTTCGTTGGCGCGCACCACGGCTTCCAAAAGCGGCTCATTCTGTGTCACAAACTCCTGCACCATTTCGACCACCTCTTGAAACGTGACCTCTGGCGGAATCGTGGCGAATTCAGCCGCCACCTCGTTCGAAGGTGTGTCTGGCGGGCTGAACGTGCTTTGCGAGGCGCTCACTGCGCTCCATTCACCGGCGGGCGAATAATAACCGACTTCCGCCCGGTAATGCGTTCCGGCTCGCGGCACATTTACAAACCAGTTGCGTGATTCGGGGTGCAGATGGATTTCGGGAACGGCGGACTTCTCTTCGTCCTCCGCGAAGACCCGCAACAGCATGTGGCCATCCCGGCTGCGTGAATTGTTCTCCCGCTGCTGCTCGACAGGAATATCCCATGACGCATAGAGCCAGTGAGGATCTCGCGCGGCCAGAAACATCCGTTGCGTGCCGTAGGATTCCGGAAGTTCCCCGCCGCTCATTGGAAAGCGCGAGGTTACCGCCTGCGGGGCCAATGCATATCGAGCGCCTGGCCCGCTCACGGGCGGGCTGGCGGGCAGGTCCCCCTCCAGAAGAATGGGGGGAATGGAAAGGGGTTCTCCAGAGTGCGCGGTCAGTGCTGTCTTCGGAGCGGCTCTTGGCGGCTCGGGCACTTTCGCCTCGGGTTTTGTAAGTTTTCCGCGGACGGAAGTGGTTTTGGCCGCGGGTAGCGTTTTTTTCGCAATTTCAGGTTCGATTGCCTCGGCTCGAGAGGACCCCGGTCGGCCCTTTCCCGTGGCTTCCGGTTGCGGGCGTCGGCGCGGAGCCGGCGCTCGCTTGGAAGGTTTGTTTGTGGGAGGTGCCTTCGATTGCTTTGATTCGCCAGGGTGGGCGGCGGCGGCTCGCGCCGGTGCCGGCCGTTTGCCCGGCTGCCCCGATGCCACTGCTCCGGCTTTCTCTCTTTTCGGCGCGGAGTCAGCGCGCTTCGCAAGTCTTCGCGCGGTCGTTTTCTCTTTGAGCGACGGACGCGGTTTTGACTTCTCTCGTTTCATAAACTGGCAGGCAGCGATCCGCTAAAACCCCCGGCCAAGTATCGGAAAGGCTCTCCGGCAGCGCAATGGGAAAACAGAACTTTGCGACACATACAAAATGACTTCTCCTTCGCTCAACTCTCGCTAAGCTGGCGGCATGTTGTGGCGGCTACTGCTGGTCGGCTGGATGTGCATGGCTCCGCTCCTTCACGCGGAAGAGGCGCGGATCATTAAAGTGCTTCCCCATCTGCTCGATGCGAAAGGCCGAAATGCCCTCGCGCCAAGCCTCTTCGAGCGCGACGCCTACCAGGCTCAATTGCGCGCACATCCGGATCAAATTGCCGCGGTGCGGGTTGATGTCCAGATCAAGGCAAAGCACCGCGAAACGCCCCTTTTGCTCAAACTGGAGTTGCGCACCAGCAAGACAGAACTGGGAAAAGTTCAGGTCTTCCAAACGGCTGTTGTCCCGGCCCGCTGGCTTTCGACCTGGGCGAAAATTCAGATCGACAAAGCAACCTACGATACTCTCGGACCGGTAATCGCCTGGAGGGCGACCCTTTGGGACGGCACGGAACAGGTCGCCGAGCAGGAGTCCTTTCTCTGGTAAGATCTTAAGGAACCGTTCGCAGCCGCTGTTTGAGCTCTGGGTCGCCTTGATTCGACCTTCTCCTCCGTTAAACGGATTGCAGTTTGAATTTGGGCGATTGCCTCATGAACTCGATTGGATTCCAGTAGATCACTTTATCAATCCATTCTTCGGAATGCTCGCGTTTGCGCATTTCGAGGGCGGTGCGGGGGACGGCGAGAGGGACGCTGATGCCCCAATCGCAGGCACTGTTCATCCAAATGCGTTCGGTGCCATACATCTCCAGGATGTCGATAGCGCGGGCAGCGGT
>DASYTB010000100.1:0-3279 GCA_036002705.1 Verrucomicrobiia bacterium | reverse complement strand
ACTGGTCACGATGCGATCCCCGCTTTTGACTGTTTTTAGCATTTCCGCCTGTTCGCGCGCTTTTTTCTGCTGCGGGCGAAACATGAGAACATACATCGCGATCGCCACAAAAGCCATCGTTCCGAACATGCGAAGCATCTGCGCTCGCTCGTCGGGCACGGTGGCTTGTGCTAAAATCACGTTTAACTCGACCAAAGCTGTCATTCCAAATCAGAAGCCGCTAAATCTACGCATGAGGTGAGGTTTGGCAAGCGGGTTAATCGGCATTATCGGCGGTCCGGACGACACGGACGACGGCCAGCCCAGGGGTTCATTCATGCCCGTGCGAGAACACGCTGGCGAAGATAACTTCCTTGATTTTCCAAATCAGCGTCATGGTCATGGCGAGCGGGAGAAGAATGAGGAAAACGAGCAGCCAATAGCGCATGGCTTCCATAATTCTCAGGAGATTCAGGATAAATCCGGGAAGTTCATGGAATTGGCGGAGCAGAAAAAAGAACGCGAAGATGAGGAAAATCGCGGCGAGCAGGAAGATGTTGAGGTTCCCGAAAACGCGCGTCTCGGAACGAAGGGTTTCGTCCGGCAGCATCGCGGCGAGCCGCTGCAAGACGTGGTTCAGGTTGTAAAGGAATAAAAGGCCGGTCAGCATCAGAAGAAAAACGGCCATGCCATAAAATGGGACGAAGGGCATCCGGTTGTACCAGTAAATGAAGGGGGAGAATCCGAGGTTGATCAGGGCGAGCAGCTTTGCCCGGTCCAGGGCGTCGCGCCAAATGCGTTCCTGTTTCTGGAAATCGCCGAGCAGATGCAAGCCGTAAAAGAGGAGCCCGGTCGCGCCGATGGGGCCAATCATGTGCAGGGGCTGGATCCATTCGTTTGTGGCCACATAGACACAGATGACGAGACCGAGCGGAAGCCCCCAAAAGAGGGCGGAAAGGCCGCGGACCAGGCGCCCCAAGGAACGCATAAGTTCAGCCCTGGGCGCAATTTCAAGCATTAAAAGGTGAGATAGGTATATTCGCGCAGGCCGCGCTCGTATTCATCCAGCAGGCGCATGCCTTCCGAGGGCTTGAGCCGGTCGCTCTTGATCGCTTCGTCGATCTGGCTTTTCATTTGGCGTTTGAGCTCGTTTTCGTCGTACTGCACAGCGCCGAGAGCTTGAACAATGGTGTTCCCTTCAATGATTTCCTCGATGTAATAACCCGCCGGTTCGTCGGGATCGAGAAATACATGCACTTCATTGACCCTCCCGAAGAGATTGTGCAGGTCGCCCATGATATCCTGGTACGCGCCCATGAGAAAGAATCCGAGGCAATAAGGCTCTGCGGTTCCGTTGCCATTGAGGCGGTGCAGCGGCAGGGTGTCCCGAACATCGCGCAGGTCGATGAACTTGTTGATCTGGCCGTCGGAGTCGCACGTGATATCGACGAGGGTGGCTTCGCGGGTGGGGCGCTCCAGCAGGCGGCTGATGGGCATGATGGGAAAGAGCTGCCCCAGGGCCCAGTGATCGAGGAGGGACTGGAAAACGGAGAAATTGCACAGGTATTGATCACCGAGGCTGTCCTCCAGAACACGAATTTCCTCGGGAATGTAGGCCTGGCCCGTAAAGCTCTGGACCACTTCCTGGCTGATTTCCCAATAAAGATTCTCGATCTTCGCCTTGTCGGGCAGCTCGAGCAAGCCCAGCATGAACATATTGTGTGCGTCGTCGCGCCGTTCGGTGGCGTCATGAAAGGCCTCGAGCTTGTTGAGTTTGCCGAGATTTTTCCGAATATCGAGCAACTCCTTGACGAGAGGATTGTTGCTCTCGGCGTAATCCATGATGCTGTCCGGGCGGAGTTTGGCGATGGCGCCAAAGACTTCGACAATCAGCACGCTGTGATGCGCGACGATGGCGCGACCGCTCTCGCTGACGATATCCGGGTGGGCGACTTTCTCGGCGTTGCAGACATCGGCGATGTAATAAACGACATCGTTGGTGTATTCCTGCAGGGTATAGTTGGTCGAGCTGTCAAAGGCGGAGCGGCTGCCGTCGTAATCGACACCAAGACCTCCGCCGACATCGACGTATTGGATCTCAAAGCCCATTTTGTAAAGCTTGGCATAATAACGGGCGGCTTCCTGGACGGCCTTCTTGATGGTGAGAATATCCGGGATTTGCGAGCCGATGTGAAAATGGACGAGCTTGAAGCAATGGGCGAGGTTTTCCGACCGCAACAGCTCAACGGCGGCGAGGAGTTCGACGGTGTTCAAGCCGAATTTGGCGTTTTCCCCCCCGCTCTCGCTCCATTTGCCGGCTCCTTTGCTGAGAAGGCGGGCGCGGATGCCGATGAGCGGTTCGACGCCGACCTGGCGTGAAACCATGATGATCTGGCGCAGTTCCTCGAGCTTTTCGACGACCATGATGACGGTTTTGCCTAGCTTGATGCCCATGAGGGCCATGCGAATAAAGCTCGCGTCCTTGTAGCCGTTGCAAATGATTAAACTGCCCTGGGCCGCTTGCAAAGCGAGCCCGGCGAAGAGCTCTGGCTTACTCCCGACTTCAAGGCCAAATCCGAAGGGCTTCCCGGCGTCGAGAATTTCCTCTACGACTTCGCGGAGTTGATTGACCTTGATCGGAAAAACGCCGCGGTATTTGCCCTGATAACTATATTCCGCGATGGAATTGCGGAAGGCCTGGTTGAGAGCCTCGACGCGGTGGCGAAGGATATCCTGGAAGCGGATCAGCAGCGGGAATTTAAGGCCGCGGGCGCGCGCCTCCTCAATGACATCGGTCAGATCGACGGCCACGCCAGCCTCGTGAAGAGGGCGCGCGACCACATGACCCTCCTCGTCGATATCAAAATACTTGGCGCCCCACCGGTCGATATTATACAACGCGCGCGCTGACTGGATTTCCCAGGCGGTGTTCGAGCTCGAACTATCACTCATCTTTTGAAATGTCTGGCGACTATAAAAAGAGTGCGAGAGATTTCAACATCCGGGTGCAACTAATTTTGGACTCAGCATACCTCCGGCCCGGTGGCGACGAAAGTCGCGGATCAGGAGCAAGAAGCCTCGAAGATTGAAAAGCGCCGAGTTTGAGGAATCCACCGCGACGAATCGGCCGAAGGTATCGACGATATCGGCAGCGCGTTCGGCGGCTGCTTTTTTATTCCGGCGGCGGGGAGGAATCCATTGTCCCGAGAAAAATCAGGATGAGCTTGAAAGCGATCGGCACCACCGTCGCCAGCAGCAACAAATGCAATGGTTTGATCTTTAATCTCTTTATCTCCAACC
>DASYTB010000099.1:0-5865 GCA_036002705.1 Verrucomicrobiia bacterium | reverse complement strand
CGCCGATCAGCAAACGCTCATGATCAAACTAAACGCGCCCGGCTCGCAGATTATTTATTCCTAATCGAACCCTTTCAGCAACGAAATGAATAGCACGAACACTTCTTCGCCGCCATTCCGGGTGATCCTTAAAGCCGAGCGCGAGGTTGCCATTGCCTCTCCTGACCATATCCTTCCCTGGGGAACAAAACGCGACAACAGCCAGAACCCGCGTTTTAACGACAAGGTTTACAAGTTATTCCCTAGATACAAGGAAATGCTGAAGGTTCTGGACATGGGATGTTCCGGCGGCGGCTTTGTTAAGAGTTGCTTTGATGAAGGATGTCTCGCTGTGGGTTTGGAAGGCAGTGATTTCTCCAAAAAGCTTCGGCGCGCCGAGTGGCGCACTATTCCGGAATATCTCTTCACATGTGATATCACCGGGAACTTCGATATTTTCCTCGAATTTAATAATAAGACCGATCGCCTGATCTTCGATATTATAACTTCCTGGGAGGTCATGGAACACATTGCCGAAGCCGATCTGGCGACTGTCGCCGTGAATGTGAAAAAGCACCTTGCCCCGACTGGACTCTGGATCATGAGCGTCAGCCCGAACGAAGAGGTGATTAACGGTGTCCGGCTCCACCAGACCGTGAAGGATAAACCATGGTGGATTCAAAAGTTCGCCAGCCTGGGACTGCATCACCGCGAAGAGTTCGTCCACTATTTTAACACCCAGTTCGTCCGTGGTCCGAAGTACGGCGGTCCCGGCAGCTTCCATCTTGTTCTTAGTCCTGATCCGGCCCAATTGCCGCCTGTTCCGCATGAATCAACCTTGCGCCGGTGGCACGACATTTGGCTCGGCTCAGTTCCACAAAAGGTTCTAAGCGGCACCTACGTTTGATGATCGAAACTCTCAAACAGCTTAAAGGCGATTTCGTGGTCCTGGATCTGGGATCAGCCCACACCGAAAGCATGCTGAAGGGCTTTCCCGGGCTCGTCGGAGCAGTCACGCTGATCGAAGTAGATCCCCTCCTGGGTAGCGGTTCAGGGGCGACTGCCTCCGCAAATAAAATCTGCCTAAAGAAGGCCGTGGCCGGAACAAGGGGAAAGAGGCTTTTTAAACAGCGCCAGTTCCCAGACTGCTCTTCTTTCCTGGACGCCAATCGGAAACTGGTCGAAGCATATGGTCTCCAAAAGCATTTTGTCGAGGTGAGCAGGGTTGAACTTGAATGCGAGACGATTTCGGAGTTGCTGGGCCGGCACGGCATAACTCGGGTGGACTTCTTTAAGACCGATCTTGAAGGTGTTGATTTCGAAGTGTTATCCAGCGCTCCCGCTCTAGTGAAACAGGCGCTATGCCTACAGTGTGAATTAAGGTTCCAACCTTTCTTTGAAGGTGAACCCGCCTTTCACGAAGTGACTGGCTATCTTTATAATCATGGCCACGAGATCGTCTCGTTGCGCACCGCCACGTGGAAATACAATACGAGCAACCGTAACTTGCAGCGTGACGGCCGTACGGTCTGGGCGGATGCGATTTTTTTCCTCTCACCGGAGAAAGTCCGTGAACGTTTTGGAGCGTCGGCATGGAAAGCCTTTGCGAAGCAAATTATTCTCGCGCGGGTGCTTTGCCTCGACAATTTCGCCGAGCATCTCTACGAGGAGGCTTCTTCGCAGTTTCCCGATGCAATCTGCCGCGAGTTGGGAGACTTTGTTCAGCCGCCTTTTAGCCTGGCTCGACTGTTGGTGGCTGGGTTAAAGAGGTTGCCGCTTGGTTGGGGCGTTTTGGAAGTCGGCCGTCGCCTGTCACGCTACGGCTACAAAACTACGGCGCTCTACAAGGAGCCGATCCTGGGCGTGCCCGATCTTTTATGAATTGTCGAGTTTGTGACTCAACAAATTTGGAGCCAGCCGTCGACCTGGGTGATCAACCCTGGTGTAATCATTTCCTAAAGAAAGAGGAAATTGGCCAGGAACCGTTTTATCCTTTGAAAGTCGTTTATTGCCATAATTGCGCGACCGCGCAATTGGATTTCACCGTGAAAAAGGAGATCATGTTCGGGGATCACACCTATTTGTCCGGTGTCACCCGATCGCTAAGCGAACATTTCCGAAATGTGGCGGACGAGGTCGATCAAAGCTTCTTTAAAAATACGCCAGGCAAATCGGTCCTGGATATTGGTTCCAATGACGGCACGCAGCTCAAACACTTTAAGGCTCTCGGTTATGTCGTCCAAGGCGTGGAATCCTCCAAAACAACCGCTAAGATCGCTAACGACTCGGGTATACCGACGCTCAATGAGTTCTTTAATCTCGAAGTAGCCAGGCGATTCGGTCGAAAGTTCAACGTCATCAATGCGGCTGGTGTGTTCTTCCACCTCGAGGAACTGCACTCGGTAACCGATGGCATTCGCGAGGCGTTGGATAAAGACGGCGTCTTCGTCGTGCAGTTTCTCTACATGAAGCGCATCATCGAGAACCTTGCCTTCGATCAAATCTATCACGAGCACCTTCTTTATTACAACCTTAAGACGATTGAGGCACTCCTGAATCGTCACGGCCTCGCCATGTTTGACGCCTATGTTTCGCCGATCCATGGAGGCTCGGTGATTGGTTTTGTCGGCCATAAAGGCACCCGCCAGCCTTCGGAGCGCCTTCAACAACTGCGCGACGCGGAAGCCGCGGACCGCAGCAATGACTATGCGACTTACAAGGCATTCGCTGAACGCATTAAGGTGATGAAGAAAGAGAACATTGCTTTTCTCGAAGCGAAGGGACGGGAAGGCAAAAGAGTGTTCGGCTTCGGCGCGCCGGTGAAGGGGAACACGATGCTAAACTATTTTAAAGTTGGACCGGAACTCATCGAATGCCTCGTCGAGAAAAATGAACTGCGGCGCGGCCTCTATTCCCCGGGCATGCACATCCCGGTGATTATTGAGAAGGAGCTAAAGACTGTTCCCGACGTTTATTACGTTCTAGCCTGGAATTTCAAAAAGGAAATCCTCGCCAACAATCGTAGCCTGATCGACAAGGGCGTGGAATTTTATTTCCCGGTCAACCCGAAGGAATAGCTACTCAGCTCGCCTCATTGTAAATGGCGTGCTCTTAGCCACGGCAACAACTAGCGAGGAAAAACGAAAGTGATCGGTCTCCGCGTCGCGGACGATTTTCCGGACTGCGGGAGCATCGAAAGTCTCGATTCCACGGCCGAGCGCGAACGTCAGAAGCTTTTCAGTCAAAGTGCTGACGAAAATCTCCGGACGGCTGAGCAATGCCCGTTGCAGTCCTTCGACGCCTTCGAATTTGTTCCCGTCAGGAAGACCGCCTGTCACGTCAATCGGCGTCCCTTCTTCAAAGGTGCGCCAGCGGCCGACTGCATCGAAATTTTCGAGCGAAAAGCCGACCGGGTCCATTAGGTTATGGCAGTTGGCGCAGGCCGGGTTGGCTCGATGTTCACCGAGGCGTTGCCGCACCGGCAGGAACGACGAAATCGTGTTTTCTTTCAGAGCGGGCACGCTGGCCGGCGGAGGCGGAGGCGGCGTGCCGATCATGTTCGCCAGGATCCAATGTCCGCGAATGACTGGAGAGGTTCGCGTCGCGTACGACGTAACCGTCAGGATGCTGCCCTGCCGAAGCAAACCGCCGCGTTCGTACTCTCTCACCTTAGAAACTCGCCGGAAGCGGCAGCCATATATGTTCGGAATACCGTAGTGCTTGGCTAACCGCTCATTCAGAAAAGTGTAATCCGCATCCAGCAAATCAAGGACGCTGCGATCCTCGTGTATGATGCTCTCAAAGAATAGCTCTGTTTCGGTGCGGAACGCCTGCCGCAAATTGTCATCGAAATCGGGAAAGAGACGCACCTCGGGCGTAAACGAATCGAGATTGCGAAGATAAAGCCATTGCCCGGCGAAATTGCTGGCGAGGCTTCCGGACCGTGAATCGGCCAGCATGCGCCGCACCTGTTTCTCGATCATTTCGGATCTGCCTAAATCGCCGCGAATCGCGCAGTCCAGGAGTTCTTCATCCGGGATGCTGCTCCAAAGGAAAAAAGAAAGGCGGCTCGCGAGCTCGATGTCGCTGATCCGGTAAGCGCTTTTCGCGGTGATCCCGTCCGGGTCTTGTTCAATCCGGAAAAGAAAGCTCGGACTCACCAGAATCGCGCTCAGGCCTGCCTCGATTCCGGAATCAAATCCACCATCCGCGCGCGCCGTTCGAAAAAGTTCCAGCGGTTTTTCCAGATCAGAATCATTGAGAGGTCGCCGATAGGCTCTTCGCATCAAGTTCGACAGAATCTCCCGCGCGCAGCTTTCTTCGTCGCTGGCTTGGGCGGGTTGCTTGATGAATTTGGCGAAAATTCGGCGGCGGCTCGGCGTATCGCCGGGCCCTTTCGCATTATAGGGTCCAATGATTGAAACCTGGTAAATGGCCGGAGTCAGGCGCGGGTGGCGATGCAAATTGAAGTGGGCCTGGTAAGGCTGCCGCTTGGTTTCCATCAGCTCCGAGGGATTCTTCAAAAAGGTCACGCCGAGCTTGTGCGGACCCGCTTTCACCGGGAAACGCAGCTTGAGATGCTGGTCCACTTTCTCATAATTTTTATCCTTCGGCGGAGAAACAGTGAAGGACTCGATTTCCTCGCGGTCGAGCAGCAATTCGATCTCGTGCTTCTCGCGCAAACCTTCCACCTCTTCATTCCGGTCGCGCGTAAGGCGAATTTGAACCTCATACTCGGCATCCTCCGGAAAGGTGTGCGAGATGACGGTGCCGCCCCGCGTGCCAAGCGGCAGTCCCTCGACGTGCTCCTCTTGGGTAACGTCCGGGCGAACTCGAAAGGTGTCGCCGCCAACCCGGTGGACCGCGCCCACCGCCAGACGGCTGATTTTCTCCGCCGCCGAGATATAGCGGTCCAGAAGCGTCGGAGACAAGTTGCCTACCGTCACGTTGTCGAAACCGTGACTTGCTTCGTCTTTCGGCAAGAGCGCGGACGCATCGATATCCAGAGCGAGCAGATCCCGGATCGCATTCTGATATTCAGTGCGATTCAAACGCCGTAGGCTGTCGGTTCGTCCTGGATTCGGAGGTTGCGCTGCCGCGTGGTCCAACACGCCGGTTAGCTCGGCAACGACTTTGTCATAGCTCGCTTCGTCGGGCCGGCGTTTTCCTGCCGGAGGCATTTGCCGGGTCCGAAGTTTCCGCACGACTTTCTCCCAGGCGTCCGAGTTTGCAGGAATCTCGCGCGAACTGAGGCTCTCCAGATCCAGATCGCCTTTCTTTTTGTCCTCGTTGTGGCAGCCAGCGCAGTATTGATCGATAACCTCATGAACCGGCGAGGGAAGGGGACCTGTCTTGGACGAAGCTTGATCCGCGATTGAATTCAGCGGCAGCGAAAGAGTAAGCCCGCCGGCAAAGATCAAGGCTAGAGAACGTTTGTTCACGGATGGGAATACCATATTCATATCGTCTGAATTCGTAAAGAGGCCCTGTCGGCAAAACTTCCACGAAATAGCACTTTTGCCCGGCCTTGAGAGCGGGTAAATAGCTCCCATGCATCGACGCATTTTACGCTGGACGGCTTTTTGTACTCTTTCGATGGCGCTGGCTCTGTCTTTCGCGCAGAATTCAGGTCCCGCCAGGCCGCGTGGCGTCGAAGGCCAAACCCAAAGCGCTGCTCAATTTGCGGGCGATGTGGCAACGAATTTGGTCAACGGGATTGAGGTTATTGTTCCCATTCCCCGCGCGCGGCGCGGCGGCCTCTACGTCCAGAATCGGGCGCCGCTGGTCCCGGCTCCATTCATGAAACTGCCGATTGGCGCGATTGTTCCTCGGGGATGGTTGCGGCGCCAGTTGGAATTGGAAGCGAACGGAATGACGGGCCACCTG
>DASYTB010000098.1:0-3710 GCA_036002705.1 Verrucomicrobiia bacterium | reverse complement strand
CGTGAAGGCAGAGGACAACCGATGGAATTCAAATCAGGCCTATTACCATGCGGAAAACGCTCTCGATTGGGCCGGGCAGCTTATTGCCGACGCGAATGCCGGGGGTCCGAACGCGGCGTTTCTCGGCCGATTCTCCGTTTCCGGGGAGAATCAGGGTTCTGTTTCGGTTCCGTATCTGCAAATCCTGGCAACGAACGCAGCGTCAGGCTTCAAGAATGCCTGGGTCACCATCACAAACCATCCCAGCGGCATTGCAAATCTGTATTTAGTGACAGCGTCCGCGCAAGTGATGGGTAAGGTCCGAACGATTCAGGCGAGCATTGTTAAGAACCCGCCCAGCCTGGTCTTCGATTATGAGTACTTCCTCAATAACTGGGGGTGGTGGTGGGGCAGTTCAATCACTGGAGACGGCGACAATCGAGCCAACTGGGATTTCGATTTCCGGGACTCACCCACCGTGAATGGCTCGGTGCTCGCCAACGGCCACATTGCTTCGAACGAGGTGCCCGTTGATCCACTGAGTCGAACAACACCGTTTGCCGGAACGGCCGCGAGCGATCCTTTGGATCACGTCCATTCCGGCGCGCCGCGTCTTGCAATGCCAAACCTGTTGGACTTTTCGTACTACAAGGCCAAGGCGGTCTCGCAGGGCGGCAAGCTCTATCTTGGAAGCAGTCTCATCGTAAATGCCGTTCAAACCAACGCAACCCAGACGGGCTTGTATCTCAAAGGCACGTCCAGTAATCCCATAAAAATCCAGGGTCCTGTCGTGGTGCCTGGAGATGTTATTATTGGCGGCCCAATTACCGGACAGGGAACGTTATACGTCGGCGGAAATCTTTACGTGGCTGGCGATGTCACTTATGCGAACGGGCCCGATTTCAGCTCGCCGCCGATGACCATGACTCAGAGCCAAACCGACCAGTGGGTTCAAAACGCCGCCAGCGGCAACAAAGACCTGGTTGCCTTTGGGGTGCGCGGCTCGGTCTTCGGCGGAGATGTCGGTGGCTCGGATTTTCAAACCTGGTGCTACTATGCGAGCGGCTGGGGCCTGGTCAATCTCGGTGACGAATCGAATCTTGGCCAGGACGGAATCCGGGGGACACCAGATGATGGAATTTCCTATCCGCACTACATCGGCACCAATTATGTGAACAATGCTTCCTATGACGCGGACAATAGCGGCGTGATCGATCATTCATATAACTTGACGACCGATATCCTGATGACCTCCAGTCGAGCGGCCGGCATTTTGAATTATCCGACAGATTCCTCTGGGCCTGTAGGCTACAGTACGATCGCCACCTCCAGCTATAATCGGATGGATGGAATTTACTATTGCAATCACGCGGCAGCGTGCCGAATGGCAAAGAACAGTCAGGCGGTTTGGAATGGCGCGGTGATCTGCCGCGATGAAGCCATTGTTTTTAACAGTTCCCTGAAGTTCAATTATGATCCGCGTATCCACAGTCGCTACTCGACCGATCCGAATCGCGTCATTGATCTCGGGCTGCCGGTGGCCAATCTCGTGCGCATCCAACAGATCGACGAGATCGCGCCGATCGCTGGATTTTATCCTAATTAGCATGCACGCCTCACTGTTGCCTGCGCATGATTGATCCTTCCGTGAACCCCTCCTTTCGTCTCTTTCTGATTGTAGCAGGATTACTCTGGCGGCTGAATCAATCCCTGGCGGTTGATCCACCGCCGCCGTATATCCTGGAGGCGCCGCCTGAAACGCAGAGGCACTACATCGAGCAGCGGAGCGAGGAGTCTGAACGACTCCGTGGAAAGGTGGCAAAGCGCCGGTTCCAGGAAAGGAATCAGCGTCGAGAGGCCGTTGCGGCCGGGTTGGAGCGTGAGCTAGCCTTCCAACGTGAACTGATGCTTTCGCAAAGTGGAGCGCGCGCAGGAGTGTCAGACCCGCGCCTGATTGCGCCAGGGGCTGACCGGATTCCGGAGCGATTGGCCTTCCGTCTCAAGACTTTTGGGGGTTTCGGCTTCTTCCTGCTGCTCCTGTACCTCTTTCGGGATAAGGTCTTTTCGCTCAGCCAGGCTTCAGAGGATCGAGTCCCATGATGCCGGTTGATATCCGACCTGAGACTTGGAAAATAGCGTATTCCAGAATTCGAAAGCGTGGCGCAAAGAGCGCGATCCAAATCGGTGGGAGAAAATAACGATTTGAAAACTGGGTCGGCACTCAATTCGAAACTCGCAAGCTGGGCCGCGAGACTGTTAAGATGGGCCGCACTTGAGTTTGAGCGAGTTGACAGGGTCCATGCCAGCAGATGCGGCGCAGCGACGCCTTGCACCCCGCCTTCCTCCGGCGAAGAGATTGTTTCGGTTCGCGGACGCGGGCGGCGGAACGTTCGTGCTCGCGATTGTGGCGTTAAGCCCGTGGTTTTTCGGCACGACCGAGAGTTGGTCCGTCTGGACCATGAATATCCTCGGTTATCTGGCGGGCCTTTGCATCGTTGTAAAATGGCTGTTGCGGTGGACGACCGGAGCCGTGGCGGTTGAAAGCATCTGGCGTGGCCGTAATCCGGCTCTTGAACCGGGCGCGTGGATCGTCCGCGTGATGGGAGGATTGACGGCGCTCGTCCTGTTTTATTGTTTGGTGAGCGCCTTGAACGCGCGGGCCACCTATTATCCGCAGGAGCACCGATTTGAATATCACGCTTACGTTCCGTGGCTGCCCTTCAGTTATGATTCAAAGCTCACCTGGGACGCATTTTGGACGTACCTTGGTCTCGCTTGTTTTTTTTGGGCGGGCCGGGATTGGCTGCTCCATCCACCGCGAGCCACAGCCGTGGAATCGGAAGTCGTGCTGGGTTTGCCCCCGCGTTTTCGAATTCTTTTTTGGGTGATCGCGATCAATTCGACGCTCCTGGCGATCGAAGGACTTTTTCAGCGGCTCTCGGGAACAACCAGGCTCCTTTGGTTTCGCGCGAGCTACGACGCGGTGCCCGCGCATTCCTTCGGCCCATTCGCTTTTCGGGGGAATGCGGCTCAGTACTTTAATCTGGTTTGGCCGGTAATTCTCGGCTTTTGGTGGGTCGAACGCGAAAGGGCGCGGCTCACCATGTGGAAACCAGAGAAGATGGGAGGACGCCCGCACATCGCATTACTCGTTTGCGCCACCTTAACCGCGGCGGCGCCCATGATGGCGACAAGCCAGGGAGGAACGCTGATCAGCCTCGGAATGATGGCGGCCGTCGCGTTCATCTTTCTAAGCAATCGCCGTGGAAATTGGAGGACGCGATGCACGGTCCTGTTCGTATGCGTTTCGGTGCTGGGATTGGGAGGCGCGCTGGGCTGGGATCAGTTGGCGCCGCGGATGCGGGAGGCGTTTCGAACGCCTTATGCAAACCCGAACGAGCTTTACAATAACGCGCGGCAAATGGCGCTGGATTATCCGCTTTTTGGGATTGGACCGGGAGCTTTCCGGGCGCTGTACCCGTTGTACCGGACGGAACCGGGACAGAGCGCGCACGCGTTTCTGCACGATGATTGGCTCGAAACGCGCGTGACGTTCGGTTGGACCGGTTCGATGCTCGTTCTATCGCTCCTGGGCCTGGTGCTCACGCGTTGGTTCATCCCCGGAGGCATTCTCGGAGCCTGGGAGTTGGTGGCGACGATCTGGGTGGCCGTAGGCGGGTGTCTCGTCCACGCAAAATTCAGTTTTCCGCTGCAGGTCTATTCGATCCTCG
>DASYTB010000097.1:0-6322 GCA_036002705.1 Verrucomicrobiia bacterium | reverse complement strand
GGGGCATGAAAAACTCCTTCGTCATGGTGGTAAGTTCGACGCGGCCCCATTCGCCATAGTTTTTCACTTCATCGGTTTTGTTGGGATTCACCACGCGCAACACGGCGCGCGGTTGCGGCGCATGATAGGTGATCGAGTAGTTATCCTCGGCGCGAATGGGACGGCTGGCCGCCAGGCCCATCAAGGTGTTGCCATAAGTGGGCGCGAAACCGATCCGGTTTTCGAGGACTTCTTCGACGAGGAAGCGCGTGTATTGCGGGCTCATCGTCGTCCCGCCGCAGAACACGCCCCGAATGCCCGCGTCCCAAAGATTTACTTTTTCGCCGAGCGCCTCGAGGAGCTTGGGCGTGGTGAATAGCGCACCCACTTTGCGATGCTTGAGAATGGTAACCGCTTGATCCACGACATGGTCCATGTAGGCCCGGGCCTGCTCCATTTGTTTGTTCGAGATCACCTTCTTGACCCAGCGCGGATCGAGATCGACGAAGTAGCAGGAGCAGCCACGGACGTTCGCGAGATGCTCAATGGCCAACCGCAGGCGGCGGGGGCCGGTCGGCCCGACCATAAGCCAGTAATGATTGCGCGGGAAATGCTCGTCCGAAATCTTCTCCGAGAATTCGCTGTAATCAACTTTGTAATCCTCCCAGCCAATCCGCTGCTTGGGCATGCCAGTGGTGCCACCGGTTTCGAAAATGTTAAATGGACGGCCTTTGTATTTGGCGGGAACCCAAACGTCATTCTGCAGGTCGCGCAGCCATTCGTCTTGGAAATGGGGGAATCTGTTGATGTCCGCGAAGGAGCGGATTTCTTTGCGCGGGTCCCATCCAGCTTTCTTCGCCCAACCGAGCCAAAACGGGCAGCCGGTCTCAGGGGCAAAATGCCATTCGATAATCTCGCGCAGGTGCGCTTCGAGCTTTTCCTGGGCGCCTTTGATGGCGTGCTGCAGAGCGGGGTCGGGGTTCATTTCTTGCCGTTACTTCTTGAGGTCAATCTTTTTCGGTTGATCGCCCATCGCTTTGGCCCGGGCTTCGTCGTAAAACGCGTAGAGGTGCGTGTTGCACGCGACATAAATGGTGCCATCGGCCACGACCGGCGTTGAGTAAACAGGGGCGCCGAGATTCGTTTCGCTCAGGACCTGCATCTTCTTGTCGGCTTTCATCACCACGAAATCACCGTCCTCATCACCGAGGTAAACCTTGCCATCCGCGACCATCGTCGAGCCCCACATATGGGCTTTCATGTCGTAGGTCCAATAGAGTTCCCCGGTTTCGGCATTCAGGCAGTAAGCGAAGCCCGAGAAATCGCCGATGAAGAGAAGTCCTTCCGGAGTGATCGAGACGGTCGAGATGCTACGATTAATCTTGGGGAAATTCCAGATTTTGCCCGTTTTGCTAATGTCACCTTGCTTCGTCGCGTCAATGCAGCTCAGGTTGCCAATACCTTCGCCGTGTTCCGGATCCTGGCCGGTCGCGACATAAATCCGATTCTTCCAAAATACCGGCGTGGCATTGATTTCGCTGGGCCCCTCGGCGGATGGATATCGCACGGGCTTTCCATCTTTGACGCGATATTCCGGCGGATTGCAATCGTACCACCAGATCTTCTTCAGGAGACTGGTGTCATCCGCCTTGAGGGGCTTCGGATCGAAGGCGTAGCAGAAACCGTCGCCCCCGCCGAAAAAGATTTCCTGACGCCCATTCACATTCGCGGTCGAGGGCGAACTCCATTGACCGTGAAAAATGCGCGGGCCGATATGCGCGTCATCCTCCCCCATGAACTCGCCGGTGTTCTTGTTCAGCGCGATAAAACTTGGCGAGAGCGGCGAAGGGATATTCGAATGCGTCCAATCCTGGCCATTGGAAGTGCAGGAGTAAACGAGATCGCCGAGCACCAGCACGGAACAGTTCGAGGCGTTGTGCGGAAATACGCCCAACTCGTTGATCATGTCATAAACCCAGATGATGTCCGCGTCATGCGGCCCAACCTGCACTTTGGGTTTGCCCGGCCCGGCGAAATATTGCCCTTCATCCTGAAATCCTTGATTGCCATTGGCCAGGCCATTGATATCGAGGCAAATCACTTCGCAACGGCTCGTCACGAGGTAAACCCGATCACCGTCAACGGTGGGCGAGGACAATAGACCGAGATTTTCCCAGTCATTCACCTTTCCAGACGCCAGTTTTGGGACCACCAGTTGCCAAAGGAACTCGCCCGTTTTCTCATCGAAAACCATCAGAATGCTATGATCTCCCTCAACTTTCGCGTCGCGAGGGGCGTCATTGTTCGTGCCGACGAAGACTTTTCCCCCGGCGACCGTCGTGTTGCCATAGCTTTGCGAACCGAGCTTGGCCACCCACTTCACGTTTTTCGTCGTGGACATGTCGATTTGCTCCCCTTTGAGTTTGCCCGCTTCAAAACGGTCAGGCAGGCCCTTTTCCGGAGAGTACATATTGCGCGTTGGACGCCCGCCCCACTGGGGCCAATCCGCGCCTGAAGAAGCTCTTCCGATCAAACTTGCGCCGATCAAACCAGCGGTAATTGCAGTTTTTTTCATGCCAACTTTATTGATGATTCTCAAAGTAAGAGCCCGTTCGATTCAAACGATTCTTCGCGTCGGAATTCCCCACGATCCGGCGCATGTGTTTATCTGATTGAATCACCCACTCCTCCCGTCGATTGAAAGATGCGCGCGCTCGGGCCTCGAGAGATGCGCGTCTTCTCGTATCTTTCTTTTGAAATGCAGTATTCTCCACGG
This sequence comes from Verrucomicrobiia bacterium, assembly GCA_036002705.1. GTDB lineage: Bacteria > Verrucomicrobiota > Verrucomicrobiia > Limisphaerales > SXQI01 > DASVNK01. The sequence goes on along the minus strand of DASYTB010000097.1, from coordinate 3,567 downwards.
TCGGAACGTTGGCAATGAAAAATAATACCTATACGTATCAATTGCCTCCCTGTTTCTCGTGCAAAGTGCGTCCAACTCGCATGATCCGTCTGCCACCGCTCTCGTCCGCTGTGAAAAGACCAATCTCTCTTGAAGAAGGAGTTGTCATTCGCGCCTGTTCACAGCAAATTGCCGCTTTCGATGAGAATCTTGATAACAGGCGGAGCCGGTTATATCGGCTCGGTTTTGACGCCCGCGCTGCTGGCGGAGGGGCATGAGGTCACCGTTTTGGATAATTTCATGCTCAAGCAGGCGACGCTGCTCGATTGCTGCCATTATCCGAATTTCCAGGTGGTTCGCGGAGATTGCCGGGATGAGACACTGGTCAAGAAGCTCGTCGCCAAGGCAGACTTGATCATTCCGCTGGCGGCTTTGGTTGGAGCGCCGATGTGCAATCTGGACCGGATGGCGGCCCAGACGACGAATTACGATGCGGTGAAGATGCTGTGCGCCCTGGCGAGCAAGGATCAGTGGATGATCATGCCAGTGACCAACAGCGGTTATGGCATTGGCGAGAAAGGGAAATTTTGCACCGAAGAATCCCCCTTAAGGCCGATCTCTCTTTATGGCGTCACCAAGGTGCAGGCGGAGGAGGAAGTTTTGAAGCGGGAGAATAGCTTGAGTTTTCGCCTCGCGACGGTTTTCGGGATGTCTCCCCGCATGCGGGTGGACCTCCTCGTGAACGATTTTGTTTACCGCGCCGTTTTCGATCGCGCGGTGGTGATTTTTGAAGGCCATTTCAAACGCAATTATATTCACGTTCGCGATATCGCCCGGCTCTTTTGGCACGGCATCAAAAACTTCGAAAAGATGAAGGGCAAGCCGTATAACGCGGGCCTTGAGGACGCGAACCTGTCGAAAATCGAATTGTGCGAAGTGATCAAGAAGCATTTGCCCCAGTTCGTTTATCTCGAGGCCCCGATTGGCGAAGACCCGGACAAGCGCGATTACATCGTCTCCAATGCGCGGTTGCTCGCGACCGGCTTCAAAACGGAGTGGACCCTGGATCGCGGCATCGACGAATTGATCAAGGGCTACACGATCCTGCGCAACAGCCTCTATTCAAACGTGTAGTTCGGAGCGATGGCGCTTTCTTTCGACCAAGTCACGGCAGTTGTCCTGGCGGGCGGTTTCGGCACGAGAATCCGTCATTTGCTGCCCAACCTGCCCAAACCGATGGCGCCAGTGGCCGGCCGGCCTTTCGTCGAATGGGTCGTGCGATTCCTCGCTGCGCAAGGAATCCGCAACGTGCTGATCTCGACCGGTTACCTTGCGGAAAAGATCGAAGCATATTTCCGAAGAGCGCGCATCGGCGCGGTTTCGGTCCGCTGTTTTCCGGAAACGACTCCATTGGGAACGGCGGGCGGGTTCCTCAATGCCGCGCGGCAGAGCGGAGAAAATCCAGCCGCGTGGTTGGTGTTGAATGGCGACTCACTGATCCTCACCAGACTTTCAGTCATGAGCGAGGCGCTCGATTCCACGGATGTCGGGATATGCGTTCTCGGATTGGACGTGCCGGATGCCTCCCGCTACGGAACCTTGGAACGCGACGCGAACGACCGGCTGCGCCGATTTAGCGAAAAAAAGCCGGGGGCAGCTACGATCAATGCCGGTGTTTATTTGATCCGCTCGGCGTTGATTCCATCTTTTCCGGAAAAGCGCCCTTTGAGTTTTGAGCAGGATGCCTTTCCAGTCTTGCTGAACCAGGGTGTCGGAATGCAGGTCGCCCGCGAGGAGGCGCCGTTTCTGGATATTGGCACGGAGGCCTCTCTCAAGGAAGCCGAAGACTTTATTTTGCAAAATCAGGATCACTTCTATATTGGCCGAGTTGCCGAAGATCGCTGAGGGGCCGGATTGTGCGCGCTGGCTCGCTCCTATGTTGAAGAGAATCAAAGAAAATACCAAAAGCTTTTTTCTGAAGCGGGGATACCAAATCGATCGCCTGCATCCGGCTTTGGTCGCGCGCGAGGTCGCCCGCCGCATGGGCTACACCCTTTCTCCGATCTCTCTCGAATTCCCGCTCCACCCGGCGATTTCCGGACAGGATTTGCTCATTCTCAAAGACCCGGAGTTCAGAAAATCAATTGCCGCCGTCGAAAAGCACACCCTTCTCGATGTCGCGCGCCTGGCGAATCTCTGGAATCTCGCGCGCCTCACCGGTCCCGGCAAAATGCTCGAAATCGGCAGCTTTCGAGGCGGGGGCGCCCTGCATATCTCGAATGCTTGTCCTGCCCGCGAGATGTTTGTCTTTGATAGCTTCGAAGGCTTTCGCGATTTGAAAGCCGGATTGGACGATATCTTCGGTGCGGACTGGTTCAAGGATACTTCCGTCGAGGTCGTCCGCGCGCTCTTTAAGCCCTACCACCGGAAGGTTACCGTCGTGAAAGGTTTCTTCCCCGATTCCGCCGCGAACTTGGATTTATCCGGAGTCTCCTTCTGCCACCTGGATGTGGATGTCTATGAGGCGACGCGCGATTCGCTTCGCTTTTTGAGAACTAGACTGACGCCGAAAAGCCTGATCGTCTTGGATGACTTTCAGCGCGGCGCACATGGCCTGGACAACGCAGTTAAGGAATTCGTTTCGGAACACCGGGAATTCTCATTTTTCCCGATGTTTCCGGGCCAGGCGGTTCTGTTTTCAACCACACTTTGGAACGGAGCGCCGAGTTTATGATCATCTCGCGCGCTCCAGTGAGAATCAGCTTTTTCGGCGGAGGCACCGATTATCCGGAGTACTTTCTAAAGCACGGAGGCGCTGTTCTCGCGACGGCGATTGATAAGTATTCCTATGTAACCGCGAGTCCATTTCTCAGTCATCTCTTCGACTACTCGATCCGGGTGTCCTACCGCCAGGTTGAGCTGGCTCGAGAGCCCAAGGATATCCAACACAATGTTTTTCGCGAATGTCTGAAGCTCTGCAAATTGGACAAGGATATCGAGCTGCACAATGTCGCTGACCTGCCAGCTTTTACTGGACTGGGTTCCTCGTCGGCATTTACGGTTTCACTTTTGCATGCCTTGCACTGCTTCAAGGGGGAGTTTCTCAAGACACGTGATCTTGCGTGTGAGGCTATTCACGTGGAACGGCATCTTTTGCAGGATAATGTCGGCTGCCAGGATCAGATCATGGCGGCCTTTGGCGGATTTAACATCATTGAATTCCGCACGGAAACTGAGTTCAGCGTGACGCGCGTGCCGATCACTCCCGCGCGCCTGGACGAACTCGAGCGCCATCTTTTTTTGATATTCACCGGGATCAAACGCAAAGCCGCTGATGTGGTTGCCCAGCAACTCCGGCGTGTCGGCGAGAACACCAGCCTCCTTCGTGAAATGCGGGCGATGGTGGACAAGGGCTATGATATCCTGACGGGGCACGGTCCTTTGCAGGAGTTCGGGGAACTCTTGCACAAAGCGTGGGAAGCCAAGCGCAGTCTCGACTGCTGCATTTCCAACGCCTCGATTGATGAAACCTATGCGCGTGGGCGAAAAGCCGGGGCTTGGGGCGGCAAACTGCTTGGGGCGGGCGGC
>DASYTB010000096.1:0-14723 GCA_036002705.1 Verrucomicrobiia bacterium | reverse complement strand
CCGACAACCCAACCAGCAACGACCCTCCAGAGATGGAGTATGAGAGCGAAGGTTTATCGGTGGCGGAGTTGGCGTTGTAGCCCAGCATGTATTCGGTTAAATTGCTGAAACCGTCCCCGTCCGCGTCGCCGGAATCAAAATTGCCGCCGAACAAGGCCATTTGGCCGGAAGAAAAATTGTTGTTCCTCCAAAGCTCATAAGCGCCAAAATCCCGATCAAAAAAGAGACCGCTCACGACCGCGTTGACCGACCGCACGGCGAACCGAAATCGAGTGTCACCCTGGATTTGCCAAACGAGGTATTTGCCGAGTGCGAAATCGCGCAGCTGCCGCGAATCCAGAACCGCGCCCGATGGGCTTTCCACCGTGATGTCAATTGATCGATCCGCATCACCCCAATCCAAAAAATAAAACGCCACGCCGCAGGAGCGTCCGTCCAGAACGTTGACATTCATCGACAGCTCTGGCGCGTCATAAATACAGGCGGCGACGCGATCTTCAGCGAAGGGCCGCTGCAGGGCCGAGGGGCCGAATGCCGGATCAGCGAACACAAAATCGGTGCCGGAGTTCTGCTGAACCTGGATAAAAGAGGGGATTTCCTTCGAGTCACCCATGATCCAGTAACCGTCCGCGCCGTATTTGAAAATCCATGAACCGAGGGTGTTCGTGTCGGCGCCGATGAACACGGCTTTGCTTTCGCCCGGCAGGAGAGTGAGCGTTTCCGCCTGACTTTCTCCCGACAGGCCGTAGGCCCCATACGCGACCGCGCGAAGGTTATGCTGTCCTGCCAGGAGATTCGTCAAAGTGACGTTAAAGGGAGGCGAATAGAGTGTCGTCAGTTTCTGATCGCCATCCCAAATCTCGATGTAGGCAATGTCCGGACCCGGGGCTGACGCGATCACGTCCAGGTCAACGGCGGTTGGTTGCGGAAGGACCGAACTCTCCGCATGCAAATCGAGCTGCACGGATATGGCTCCGACGGGATCCGCGAACGCGCCACTGAGATAGGAATCGCCCCGCGGGTTTTGAATCACGATCCTGACTTCGCCGCGAAAAACAAAAGGCAAGTAAACACCATTCGATCCATCGATCGGCGCTGTGGCGGCAGGCGCGCTTTGGCCCGGCAGGTAAAAAGAAACGGTTTCGGTCCCGCCCAAATTTAACCAATCGATGAAATATAAGGCCCCACGGTGCACCGTGTAATCGTTCGCGGAAAAGACCAACTCCATATCGCCACTCTGCCGGAGTTCCGACGCAGTCGTTCCGTTGCGCGTGAGAAGAGCTGAAGGGTCGGCAGAGGGGCCGAGCACGACGGGAACGGCATTTGAAACGACGACACTGACACCGGCGCGCTGCCGGCTGGCAATCCCGGGAAGCATCAGGTACTCGCGCCCATATTGCGCCGGCCAATTCCCGAGCGTTTGATTGTCAACCGCGTTCAACCAAACCTGCGGCAGCGGCGCGGTCAGACTCACAAAGGAAGGCGGCGAGGTCAGCATGCTTCCACCGCTGCTTAAAACGGCGCTAAGCGAAATAACTCCCGCGGGAGCGTTGGTCCACAGAACCTGCCACGGCGGCGCATCTGTCACTGACACCGGGTTGGACGCGCCGAGAAAGGTGACCAAAGCGTTCGTCGGCGGGTCGAGCGAAACCGATGTGCCGAGCGAAATGTTTCTCGGGAGCGTGGCCGAAGTTGGATTCGGCTGAACCGTTTCAATGGAATGGACGGTCCAGCCGTCAAAACTCGCCGCAGCGAACTGAACACCGGTTCCTCCCGACGCAACGTAAAATCCCGTGTTGTAAGGCGGAAACAAATCGAAGGAGATGGTTCCCAGCAGGGTCCAATCCAAAGCATCCGATGCGGTCCAGGCCGAGACGGTTCGTCCGTCCGTTTGAAGACGCAGCCGCGGGCGCGCTGCGCCTGCCGTGCTGGCGATTCTTTGAACCATGCCATCGTCCCTTCGAACGCTAAAAACCGCCTGACCATCTTTTAAGTAAACGGCGGCCGCGACAGTTCCGGTTTCGCATGTCTGCCGCAGCATCAGCCCGGCTTCAGGATGCAGCGCATCGCTGCTTAGGCCGCTGACCCGCGCCGTCAACTCGGTGGAACCGGAAGTTTCCCGGCCCAGGTAAAAAACAGAATCTGCGTCGAAACCCGCCGAGGCGGAATAAACGCGAAAACCCTGGCCATTCTGTTCGACCGCGCCTTCCGCCAGCGTCTCGCCAATATTCGTGGATATCCAAGGACTTCCGGGAATCGAAGCGATCCAATTGGTCAGCACATTGAGAAATGAATCGTCGGTCAGGCTGGTGGCAAACGGAGGCATTTGAAAAAGTGGGACGCGATTACTGGTTCGTTGGAAAATATATGAGGTATCGAGGCTCCCCGGATCAATGATCTTCATGGGCGGCGGATAAGACACGGCGGGACTTCCTAAAATATGAGCATCGCCGAGTGGAGTCGAGATGCGCGCGTCCCAAACCGAAGCAATCCACCAACCCTGCGGATTGTGGCATTGAGCGCAATTGCCTTGCACGTAGGATCGAAACTTGTGCTGAAGCGGGGAACGAGCGTCTGAAAGCGCGCTCAGGCGCGGCGCGGACAAGGGTTGTACGGCGCCCGGATTGGCAAAAATGTTTTGCGCAACCAGCCATGAGAGTTGGTTCGTTTTACCGGTCGCTGCAGCAATATCCGCATTCAATTGGCAGGTGCGGAATCCCAGAGCGAAGCCCGCGCCTTTGTTGTGGCAGGTCCGGCATTGCTCCCAAGACGGATAGTTCCAAACCCGCTGCCGGACATTAGGCCCATCGTGAATCGTGAAAACTTCGCTCGATCCTACCGGAGGAACCAGGATCGCATTGGTCAATGATGATCCCCAACGATAGGTCAACCCATAAATATCGTCGTCGGTCTTGACGAGGAAGCGCGTCTCGACCCGGTGACGGGATGAGGGAACTCCATTCGTTAATTCAAGATCAAAATGCTTAATCCAGGCAGATCCAGGAGGGAAGCTCCAAGAGTCGTTAACGGAATAGGAAACTTTCCCCTGGGCCCGGCTGAAGTCGGCCCAGCGCTCTTTGATCGCGCCGTCGGACCACAGCGGAGAGGTCACTTCAAAGGGAATAAGGGACGGTGCCGGGGCGAGCGTCCCAAGGTCCGCGAAGGCGCCCGTTTCACTAAGCCGTTTCGGCGCGGTGGAATTCTCGGGGTCTTGATAGACCAATCGTTCTACCGTTCCGGCAAAGTGGTTGGCCACCAGCACGCTTCCATCCACGGGGTCCCGGGCAAAAGCGGCGATGCCGCTTCGCGCCGTCAGCCAAATGGGCCGGGCCCCTGAAGCCGCCCAATTCAACGCCCAGACGCTTCCCGAGATATGGTCACAAAAAATATACTTCCCCAACAGGTCTGGAAACTGCGCGCCGCGATAAACAAGGCCGCCAATGACCGCGTTCCCCTCAAAAAGGCCGTAGCCATGGGGATACGAGTAAATCGGCGGCTTTAAGCCAGACGGAAGAGATACTTCAAGGTTTGTCCTGTTCGCTTCGAGATAGGGCCATCCATAATTGCCCCCCTTCTCCACGAGGTCGATTTCCTCGAACTGGCCCTCGCCGACGTCAGCGCAAAGAAGGGTTCCGGTGAGGGGATCGAAGGTGAAGCGCCAGGGATTGCGGAAACCAACGGCGAAGAACTCGGTGCGGACTTGATTCGGGTCCACTGCTATCCCATTGAATTCTGTGGCTCCGATGAATGGGTTGTCCCGCGGAACCCGATAATTCGAGCTGGCGGCCGGATGCGGGTTCGGGGGGTAATTGTCCGGCTTAAGATCGACATCAATCCTGATAATGCCGCCGAAAAAGCCTTTGTCGATCGCCTGGGGCGCATCGTGCGCATCACTCGAGGGAGGCAGATCAAACCCGAGCGAAACGTAAAGATATCCGTCCGTCCCGAACTTCAGGTCGCCTGCGTTATGACCATCATTATCGTCTGCCTGAGAGATGAGAATTTTTTCCGGGAACGGATCGGCGCTATTCGAGGCTGGAGAGATGCAGCGGAATTCCGACAAAACATCCCGCAACCGGTTAGTGTTTTGGGTGCGGTAAACAAAAAAGCGCCCGTTGGTTGAATAACCTGGGTGAAAGGCCAGGCCCAGCGCACCCCCTTCTACGGAGGCAAAAGTGCTGTTGGTCAGGTCGAGAAAAACAGCAGGCGAAGGGTGCCGAAGGTCGGGAATAACCATGATCCGTCCAGCCTTTTCAACCACGAACAACCGATTCGTCTCGCCCGGCGGACTCGCTATCGCGACCGGGTGATCGAATTGGATTCCCGGGAATGCGTTCGTGAAGCCGTAACCCCAGATCGGGGCGCTTTTCGGCAATATTAAGCCTCCGAATGAACCTATTGAAACTAAGCTCGCGAGTAACGAAACCCCGACTTGGACTTGTGACCGCATTTCCCTCCTCACACTGCTGGAGGCGAAAAAACAGCACAATTCGTACCGGTCTGTTAGGGAGAAACTGTGAAAACTCGACAGGCGCCTAATCCGGCGACAAAATCATTTCAGCGATACGACTCAACCGGAGCGCAGGTGCAAAAAAGGTTCCGATCGCCGTACACGTTGTCGATCCGCCCCACATCTGGCCAGAATTTATTCGCCCGTAGCCAGGGTGCGGGAAATGCGGCCTGTTCCCTCGGATAGGGGCGGTCCCATTTGTCCGAAATAACAGCTTCAGCGGTATGCGGCGCGTTTTTAATCACATTTTGCTGCTTATCCACGCGGCCGAGTTCAATCGCTCTGATCTCCCCGTGAATGGCGACGAGCGCATCGCAAAAGCGGTCTAATTCCTCCTTCGATTCGCTCTCGGTCGGCTCGATCATCATCGTGCCAGCTACGGGGAATGAGATCGTGGGGGCATGAAACCCATAGTCCATGAGGCGCTTAGCCACATCCTCGACCGTCACTGATTTGAATTGGCGCAGATCGACAATGCATTCATGAGCGACCATCCCTTGTTTGCCTTTGTAAAGGACCGGGAAGTAGTTCTCGAGGCGTTTGGCGACGTAGTTGGCGTTCAGGATGGCCACCTGCGTCGCTTTACGGAGACCTTCGGGTCCCATCATCGCGATGTACATCCAGGAGATTGGGAGAATGCTCGCGCTGCCCCAGGGTCCCGCGGAAACTGGCCCCGCCTTCTGTTCGCCCGGCACGTTAACCAATGGGTGCCGCGGCAGGAAAGGTGCGAGATGCGCCGCCACGCAGATCGGTCCCATACCGGGACCGCCACCACCGTGTGGAATGCAAAAAGTCTTGTGAAGATTAATATGGCAAACATCCGCACCCAACTCGGCTGGACGGCATAGCCCAACCTGGGCGTTCAGATTCGCGCCATCCATGTAAACCTGGCCGCCATATTGATGCACAATGGCGCAGATATCCTGGATCGATTCCTCGAAAACCCCGTGCGTCGAAGGATAGGTAACCATAAGAACCGCGAGATCCACCGCATGTTCGGCGGCCTTCGCGCGAAGGTCGTTCACATCGATATTACCGTGCGAGTCGCACGCGACCGGCACGACATGGAAACCTGCCATCACCGCGCTGGCTGGATTGGTGCCGTGGGCCGACGTGGGGATAAGGCAGATCCCCCGCTGCTGCTGGCCACGAGAAGCATGGTATTCGAGAATCGCGAGCAGTCCGGCGTACTCGCCCTGCGACCCCGCGTTTGGTTGGAGAGACGTGGCCGCGAAACCTGTAATTTCAGCCAGCCACTTCTCAAGATCAGAAAAGACTTTCGCGTAGCCATCGATCTGATTCCGCGGAGCAAAAGGATGCATGTTGGAAAATTCAGACCACGAGACCGGGTACATCTCCGCTGTGGCATTGAGCTTCATGGTGCAGGAACCGAGCGGAATCATTGAGGTCGTGAGGGACAGGTCCTTGCTTTCGAGCAGGTGCAGGTAACGCAGCATCTCCGTTTCCGAATGGTGCGTATTGAACACCGGATGAGTCAGGTACTCCGACGTTCGCTGAAATGGACCGGAAAACGCTTCCGGCGCCTGCGATGCTAATTGGTCGAGGTCAATCCCCGCGGGTTTCGCATGAATAATCTCTAGAAGCAGCTCAACATTGGCGACGGAACTTGTTTCATCGAGCGATATGCCCACGGTTTCTTCGCTAACGAGGCGAAGATTGACCTGCCTGGCTTCAGCCCGACTAACGATTTCCGCGGCGTTCTTGTGCCGGACCGTCAATGTATCGAAAAACACCGCCGACTCTATCGAATGCCCGAGCTGTTTCAAGGATTGGGAAAGCGTCCATGCAAGCTGATGCACGTAGCGGGCAATCGCGCGGAGTCCTTGCGGACCGTGATAAACCGCGTACATGGCCGCCATGTTCGCCAGCAGCGCCTGGGCCGTGCAAATGTTGCTCGTCGCCTTTTCGCGACGGATATGCTGCTCGCGGGTTTGCAGCGAAAGGCGATAACCCGGCCGCCCATTGGCGTCGCGCGAAACACCGACCAACCGGCCGGGCATTTGCCGCTTGTGCTCGTCGCGCGTCGCGAAAAACGCGGCGTGCGGCCCGCCGAACCCCAGCGGAACCCCAAAGCGCTGCGCGCTCCCGAAGGCAACGTCCGCGCCGAATTCGCCCGGGGGACGCAAAAGGGTTAGCGCCAGCAGGTCCGTTGCGACGCACGCTACGGCGCCATCGCGATGCACGGCTTCAATCGTACTCGTATAGTCGAGAATCTCCCCGGTGGTCGCGGGATACTGGAGAATGACACCAAAGAATTTCGACCAATTGTTCTGCTGCCGGTGATCTCCGACCACCACCTCAAGGCCCAGTGGATGCGCGCGAGTTTGAACAACGGCGATGGTTTGCGGGTGGCAGAGATTCGAAACAAAGAATGCGTTCTTCTCATCGCTTCCTTTCACCACATGGCAGAGATGCATCGCCTCCGCAGCGGCTGTGGCTTCATCCAGAAGCGAGGCATTGGCCACGGGCAGCGCCGTAAGGTCAGCGACCATCGTCTGAAAATTCACGAGTGATTCAAGGCGGCCCTGCGAGATTTCGGCCTGATAGGGCGTGTACTGCGTGTACCAGCCTGGATTCTCGAGAACGTTGCGTTGAATAACCGGCGGCGTGATGCAGCCGTAATAACCCATGCCAAGGAACGATCGAAAAACCTTGTTGCGCGAAGCGATCTTGCGCAACTCGGAGAGCGCCTCCATTTCTCCGCGCGCCGCGGGCAGGTTCAGTGGCCGTTTCGTCCGGATCTGCTCGGGAACGGTTCGCATGGTCAGCTCCTCCAAGTTGTTCAGTTCTAGATGCTTCAACATCTCCGCGATAGAGGAATCGTCGGGCCCAATGTGGCGATTAACGAACCGATCAGGATGGCGCAAGGTCGTCATTTAAAAATGACCAGCACCGTTAACGAGAAGAAGCAAAAAGTCAAAGCGTCAAAAGCGGCGGTCTTCAACCGAATTTATCGCCTTGCGCCAGCTCTTTGCAAATCCCTAAAGGCCGCGAGCAAATCCTGACTACCCGCAAAGCTACGCGGGGTCTGCGCCGGCAAGACCGCGAGCAACTCGCGAGCGGCGCTCACCACATCGGCCGGACTGTAAAGCGATTCGGCATAGTGGATATACTTCATGGCGGCAAAGGCATTGAACCAGCCATAGAATCGCTTTTCGAATGCCGCGCGAGTGGACGTGTTAGCACGGATTTCCCGCAGCACTGCTTCACCCTCCCGGGCCTTTAGGAACTCCACGACCGGCTGTTTCACACTGGCGCTGAGAACAGCTTCCAAAGGTTCGAGTGAACTGGTTTCATACAAGAGAGGAACCGCGCTGAAGAGCGACTTAAGATCATCAAACGCCTCCGACGGGTACGTCCTGAATCGGCCAGTCTTAAGGAATTCGCCCACGGCTTTCCCCGTTCCAAACGGAACTCGCGTCGAGGGACGCGGCGAAGGGACGACGCGCGTGTTGTTCACTTCGCCAAAGCCGCCGAGCGGAATGATTTTGTGCAAGAAATAAAAGTCTTCTCCAGCCTGGCGGGTATTCATTCCCCCCTGCTTGCAGTACGCGCCAGCACGAACAGCCATGCTCGAGCCGATCGTGTGATACGCGTGCGGAAATCCGGCCCAGCGCAACGCTTCGATGTAATAGCGCAAATGCAGTTCGTACAGCGCGACCGCCTCGTAAATTCGCGGGTCTTCCGAGCCTTCCAGGGGATGTTCAAAGTAGATCGAGCAGCCGGGACTTTTTGGATGCGAGGCGAAATAGTCAGCAACTGCGCGCAGAAAGTTTGGGTCGCACGAGCAATCCGCGTCAAAGCAAAGAATAATTCCGTCCAACCGATCAACTTGCTCAAAGCGCCGGAGCGCTTCGTCCATTCCGATTTTGCGCGCGAGGCCGACGCCGGCCTTTTTTCGCGGAAGATCGAGGCAATTCAGAAGATGAAAACGAAGGAGCGGATCGTAATGCTTGCCTATCCAGGCTTCCGCGGCTCGCAATGTCTGTTCGTTTTGGTAAAGAACATCCGGCCCCGCGCCAAAGCCTGAGTTGATCACTACGATCACTTCCACACCACAGCTCGGCCGGCGACAGTTCCAGAGCGATTCCAATGAATGGTTCAAGCCGGGCTCGTTGAAACATGGGATAACCAGAATGATCCGAACGCCCGGTTCCGGCGGCTCCCCAAGAAGCCGTGGCCCGAATCCGAACCGGTCAAAATAAGTCGCCACCGCAGTGGACCTGACGCTTTCCGGCACGGGCTGTAGCTACTCCGTTAGCCGCTGCATTTCAAAGCTTAAACGAGCAAGGTATTCGTTTCACCGAAGCAAAAACAGGCTGGCTCAGTTCGGACGAATACGCGAGCCGAAAGAACGTTCAGAGCTTTTACTGACACCCGGGCTCTGGGCCAGCGTGTTAGAATCAGGGGCAGGATGTTAGTTGTGCCCGCGTTCTTCTGAAATGACGTTCTACGTGGCGCAACCTTGTTCAACTCTCCGAACGAAACGAGAGTTCCTTAAAGGAGGACCTATGAAGCTATGGGTTAAAGGAAAACAAAAACTTGAGGAAGCAAAAGTAGGATGGGCCGTGCTCTGGCTGCTGGGCGTGCCCTTGCCAATATTATTCATTCTTTTTCTGATGCGGGGATGCACCTGAGGTTTTGGTGCTTCGCGGGCGGCGCAAGCCGCTCGCGGCTTTTCGGCTTAGGGATGAAACAACCTGAAAAATTGCGCGCTTCCGCTCAATGTATTGGTAAATTTGTTGTCCGTCGTCGGAATGGTGCTCCACTGAGTATTACTCGTCAGCACCGGGGTGCTTTGTAGAACGACATTCGTTGACCCAAGCCAGTTCAATACCTGTTCCCCCAATGCGTCGATCATGGAGTCAACGAGGAAGCGCCGCGAAACGAGGTTATCGAGCAGCAGAATCTCGTTCCGTTGCGGCGTGCCGTCGCTGATGTAGACGCTGTTCAATTGGCTGGCGGTATTCGTTGAAAATCCTCCGTGGAAATCGGCTCTTTGCCCGTTCTCGCCGACAACGAATCCTTCGACCAGATGCCGCGCCACCTCGGCGTAAGCCTGGAGGTGATACCATTTGTTAGCCGCCAATGCTGCGATCTTAACCTGATCATTCAATTCGAGTGACGACCCATCCTGGCCTCCGACCGCGAAAAAGAACGCGGGAACGCCATCCTGGCTTTCCCACGCGATCGACCATGATGAATTGTTCGCGGACAAAGGCGCCTTGAAATCGAAGCTCAGCAAAATCGTCGCCGCGGGGCCGGAGAAGTGCTGACGAAGTGACGGGAACTCGTCTTCGGAGTCATCGTCCACGAGTTCGAGGGACGAACTCCCGATCGGATAAGGATAGTCGAACGGGCTATTTTGCGAAAAAAGCGTGACGTTCGAGCCTGGTACGGCCGACACAACCCAGGGAAGGTCTTGCCCTTCGAAATCCCCGTCAGCGAGCAACTCCTGGGCATGCGCCCCGGAAACCGCGGCCATCAGCAAGCAACAGACTAATCCAAAAAAGCGGGCAGGCTTCAACATTGCGGTGAAGCTTTTCGACCGTCCCACGTTTGTCAAACGAAATACATAAACGCTTGGCAAAACCTCTCGTTGAAGGATCGCGCAACCGCGTGTTGAACTAAAATCCTCCCGCGCACGTAAAGAAAGGCCGCCATTGCTGGCGGCCGGTAGAAATCAGACATTCTTCTTTTGCCTTAAAAAGCTTCGCTCGCTGGAGGGATTCCACAATTCAGGCTGTCTCTGATTTGTGTGGAAGGCTTTTTCGGCGTGTCAGCAGGAAAGTGCCCTTCGGCGAGCAGCACTATCATAAAAAACTGGCGGTGATGCTCTCCGCGCTTTTGGCGACCTCTTCGGGTGGACCTTGCGCGACCAGTTTGCCGCCGAGATCTCCGGCTTCGGGGCCGAGATCGATAATCCAATCGGCGGCGCGGATGACATCGAGGTTGTGCTCGATTACGAGGACGGAATGGCCGGCGTTCACGAGACGCTGGAAAGCGCGCAAGAGAACTTCGACATCCTGAAAGTGCAATCCGGTGGTCGGCTCGTCGAAGATGAACAACGAGGGCTTCCCGGAATTTTCCCGCTCGCGGGCAAATTCGGCGAGATGTTTGACGAGTTTCAGGCGCTGGCTTTCACCGCCGGAAAGGGTGTTGATGGGTTGTCCGAGGCGAAGATAACCGAGCCCCACCTCCTGCAGAACCTTTAATGAATCGATGGCCTTTTGCGCCGGGCGCGAATCTCCGAGCGAGCCCAGAAATTCGAGGGCGTCATCGACGGTCGCTTCCAGCAGATCGGCCACGCTCCAGGCGACGGTCTGCCCGCCGACCTGAGAGGGAACGGTTACTTCCAGGATGTGGGGCCGGTAGCGGCGGCCATTGCATTCGGAACAGCGGATGAAAACGTCGCTCAGGAATTGCATTTCGATTTTCTCAAAGCCCGCGCCGCGGCATTTTTCGCATTGGCCCTGGCTGGAATTAAAGCTAAATGCGCTGCTCGCGAGTCCGCGTTGTTTGGCGAGCTCAGACTCGGCGAAAATATCGCGCAAAAAATCGAAAGCGCCGATGTACACGGCGGGATTGCTGCGTGGTGTGCGGCCAATCGCGGATTGATCGACCATGATGGTGCTGCCGAGATGCTCGCAGCCTTCGACTCGGCACGAACCTTCGGGAGCGCATTTCTCCTCCTCTTGGGCTTCCGGGTCGCTCGGTTGCTCGCATTCCCTAACGCCCGCGCAAAGAGCAGGGAAGAGCAGTTCGCGCACGAGGGTACTCTTGCCGGAGCCGCTGACCCCCGTGACGACGACGAAACAATTCAGCGGGATATCGACGGCGAGGTTACGGACATTGTGCAAGGTCGCGGCCGCGACTCGCAGCGTCGGGCCGCGCGCCAAATCGACCGGACGAGCCGCGCGTTCGTCGATTTTTTTTCGGCCGTCGAGATAAGCGCCGGTCAGGGAGCTGGGCGAGCGTACGATCTTCGAGTAAGGCCCTTGAAAGATGACCTGCCCGCCGCGTTCGCCCTGGCCGGGGCCGAGATCGATAATTTCATCGGCTACGCGCATCACGGCGGGTTCGTGTTCGACGACCAAAACGGTATTTCCGGCGTCCCGCAGTCTTTGGAGGATTTTGACGAGCTTGGCCGTGTCACGCGCGTGAAGACCAACGCTCGGTTCATCGAGAACAAAAAGCGTGTTGACGAGGCGGGAGCCGAGGCACGTGGTGAGATTTACGCGCTCGGTTTCGCCGCCGGAGAGGGACCGCGTTGGGCGGTCCAGCGTGAGATAAGCGAGGCCCACTTCATCGAGATATCCGATACGGGCCTGGACTTCTTCTAAGGCGATATGAAAGGGATCCGTTTTCTTGTTCGAGATTCTCGGGAGATTGGCAATGAAGCGGAGCGCATCGCGAACGGAGAGCGAATAAAAATCGGCGAGCGTGAAAAGGTTGCCACCGCTTGCTGTTACTTTGAACAGAAGCGCCTCTTCCTTGAAACGGCGTCCGTGGCAATCCGGACAGGTGGTGTAGCAGCGATATTTCGCGAGTTGCACGCGGACGTGCATTTTGTAGGCCTTCGATTCGAGCCAGCGAAAGTAGCCTTTCACGCCATACCATGCGCGCGGCCATTCGTGGGCAGTGTCCTTGCCGTAGTCAGGGTCCCCTTCCACCACAAGCTTCTGGTGCCCTTCGGACAATTGACTGAAAGGAACTCGCGTCGGAATGGCGGCCGATTTGCAGAATTTCAGCAAGTCCCGCAGGGATTCCAGACCCGTCCCGGTTTGCCAAGGGCGCACGAGGCCTTGTTCGATCGAGAGCGAACGGTTTGGAATAGCGAGGTTATAATCGATCCCGATCACACGGCCAAAGCCCTTGCACTTCGGGCATGCGCCCACCGGATTATTGAAGCTGAAGAGTGCGGGCGACGGATCGCGATATTCGATGTCGCATTCGGCGCAATGGAGTTCCTTGGAAAAACGCAACGTTTTCCAATCCGGCAGTTGATAAAGACAAAGCCGGCCCTTGCCGAAATGATATGCCTGCTCACAGCCTTCCACGAAACGCGCCCGATTTTCGACGGCGACTCGAATTCGATCCTGGACGACGATCAAGTTCGAAGGATTTGCTCCGCCGAGGGATTCTACCGCTTCCTCCAGGCGAAGGACCTTTGTCTCGTCGCCCGTCTTGACCAGCAGCCGCTGATAACCTTGCTTCGCGAGGAGCGCGAGCGAATCCGCCATCGAAAGCTTCGAACTTAGCGGCAATTGAAAGGTGATGAGCACTTCCGCGTTCGGCCAATTTTCACTGACGCTGGCCCAAACGAATTGGGGATTGTCCTTCCGCACCGGCCGGCCGCACGACCGGCAATAAAGCGTCGAGATATGCGGCCAAAGCAATTTCATGTAATCGGTGATCTCGGTCATCGTCCCGACCGTGGAGCGCGTGGTTTTTACCGAATTGCGCTGCTCCAGCGCGATGGCCGGCGGAATGCCCTGAATGCTATCGACGCGCGGCTTGTCCATGCGGTCGAAGAACTGCCGGGCATAAGGCGAGAATGTTTCGATGTAGCGCCGCTGCCCCTCCGCATAAAGCGTGTCAAAGGCGAGAGAACTCTTCCCCGACCCGCTCAAGCCGGTGACGACGATCAGTTTTCCGATGGGCAGATCGAGGTCGAAATTCTTCAGATTGTTCTGACGCACCCCGTTGAGGCGAATGAAAGATTGGATTGGCGCGTCCGACATGGCGCCGAAATGTAAATGCGAGTGTTGCGGTGTCAAAGCTCCGGCGAGCGAAGAGTAACATTCAGTCGATTCATTGCTCCTGCCTGTGGGAACGTTGGATTTGACGTTTATCGCTCTTTTTCGGCGAGACGAGGTTTTTGTGGAAACGAGGGTTGGCGCTGAAGCAGTTAGGAAAATCGCTCCAACCTTGCCAACGTTAAAAACGTTTTTAATGTTTTTAACGTTTATAATTTGGGCGAACACGTTGGTTTCGCTGGAGACAGTTTGTGGAATTCTTTTCGCGCTTGGAGCCGGCTGATGATGGCCAAGCCGGGTCTTTGGAGGACGCGGTATAGATTTGGGTGGTGGTGACGAGCGTGGCCGAGGAGTTGCTGAACGGTGCGAATGTCGTAGCCGGATTCGAGCAGATGGGTGAGCAAAGCTATGACGGAAGGTGTGGCAGCTAAGCGGATTTGAGTTTTGGCAAGTTGGACGGCCTGACGGACGGCGCCTTTGTCATTGCGAACGATGATCTGGTTGCGCGCGAAATCGATATCTTTTACGCGCAGGCGCAAGCATTCCATGAGGCGGAGGGCCGGGGTGTCGTAGAGAAGTTTGGCGAGCAGGTGGTGCGTGCCGGACATGGCGGCGATCATCCGGCGGACTTTATCCCTGGACATCACAAGCGCCAGCCTGGTGATCCGCTTGGCGCGAACGAGATTATCCATCCAATCGGGTTCGATGTGGAGGATCTGGTCGTAGAGGAGAACAAGAGGAGTGAGAGCCTGGTTTTGAGTGGAGGCGGAGACTTTTTGGTTCACCGCCAGGGCACAAAGAAACGCCTGGACCTCCGCTGCGCATTTCGCGCGGATGACGCTTTTGATGAAAAAAGATGTAGCGCTTGATACAGAGGATATAAACTTCTTCGTGGTATCATTCGCCGCCTGTGAAGTCCTGTGGCACCGGTATCATCGGACGGCTACGGCGGCGAGTGTAGTATTCGGATTCACTTTTCTGATTTCTTTGACAGCACTGCCGGTTGTTTGTTTTTTTCTTCAACGCTCCGCACGTTTGCTCGCGGTCATCGGTTGGATTACGGCATTTGTTTTATTTTGGTATGCGGCACTTACCTGAACTTTAGACTTTTGACGCCTAAACGGCGCTGGAGCCAACTTGGATAGCGCGCTCAGTTCGCCGAGATCGTGAGGCATTGCTTGATTGCTTGTGTTTTGGTGCCGCGTGGCTCGGCTTGGGAGCGTTAGACGTCATGAGCGGCGGTCGTATAGGTCCCAAGTTGGCTGGCCCGGCATCCCTGATGGGCCGCATGCCTTCTCATCTCGCTTGTCCTATCTCTTGGGACTGCCAGCGCAATCCCAGCAATTGAACGTCACATGGCTGAAGGGAGCTCACAGCGTTTGAGCTCTTCTGTTGTTTCCCAGATTTGCGTATTTACAAGGCTCCGGCGTCGG
>DASYTB010000095.1:0-4414 GCA_036002705.1 Verrucomicrobiia bacterium | reverse complement strand
TGCAAATTACGTTTAACCCTGAACTGGAGCTTCGACTCCGCCGGTCATTTCTTCACCGACGAGGTGGACTTGCTTGTAGCCGCCGCGAGCTTTGAAGTAAATGATGATGCAGAGATAAAGAAACGCCATCGTCGCCGGCACGCCCGCCGTCATTTTCAGAGCCATCCTGCCGCCGTGCAGATCGGCATCATGGACCTGCGTCTCGGCGGGAGAACGTTGCTCCGGCGTTTTGTTCCGGACTTCGCCCACTTTCGTTCCATCGAGGCCCTGGATTTCGGGAAATACCAGGAATCTGTTTTTCGTGGGTGATTTATATTGATCGTAAACCGCCGGGGCTTTGTCCTTCAGATCGTTCGAGGCGAAATAATCCTGATTGTAACCAATGCCAGGACCGCCGAGCAACCCAGCCGAAAGCATTCCTATGCCGCCCATCGCGCCAATGGTAATCGCGCCCCCTCTCGGGAATCGCTCGGAAGCGACCGCCAGCATGGTGGGCCAGAGGAAAGTCTTGCCCACCCCGTAGATCGTTGCGGCGATGACCACGAACAATCCGGTCGTTGCATTCCCCAGGAAGGTCAAGCCGATTGCCCCGCAGGTCGCGCCCACAAAAAGCAAGCCTAACGGCGATATCCTTTCGACAATCGGCCCGGCAAAGAAGCGCAAGGCAAACATGAGGCTCGAAGTATAAACAAACAGCAGCAAACCTTTCTCGCGGCTGGCCAAAATGTTCCCGGTGATATTGCTGATCCAGCTATCCGTTCCGAGTTCAACATAGCCAAGCAGCGCGTGGATGAGAAGCAGCAGCAACAGCAACGGCGCGGCAAATTCCGCGAGCATCTGACCAAACGAAACACCCGCCACGCTTGCTTCGGATTTCGGGAAACGCTGGCCAATGCACATCAAACCGTAGAGCAGAACCGGAACCAAAAAGAGCGACATTTGAATCTCCCAGCGGACCTTGCCGACCAGGAAAAACGAGGCCAGACCACCGGCCACCAATCCAGCCGGCCAACCCGCGTGCAAGATGTTCAGGTAATGCGTCCGGTTCTTGGGAAAGAGCGTGGCGACGAGCGGATTGACCACCGCTTCGCACGTCCCGTTACCGATCGCGAAAAGAAACATGCCCCAGAAGAGACACTGGTAAGCAGCATCCTTGGCCCCTGCCGGATTCGTCGCGTGCATGCTGTTATAAATGGGCGTGGCGGCCAAAGTCAGCACCGCCGAGAGGAAATGCATCAGGAAGGCGAAAATCATCAGCTTCCCGTAACCGATTTTGTCCGCGATCAGCGCGCCGAGAAGAATAATCACGCCGAAGCCGGTCAACCCGCCGCCGGTAATGTTTCCGAGGTCGCTCTGAGTGAAACCGAATTGCGTTCCCCAGTCCGACAAAATGCCGCCGCGAATGGAAAAGCCGACGCCGGCGGCCAGGATGGCCATGAATCCGGCCCAGAGGAGCCGTTTTGAGTGAGGTGAGTCGCCGTTCTCGTTCATACTTGTAAGTTCAGTTTATCGTTTTGGGTGGGTTTACGGTTTGGGAGCAGGTTGCAAGAACGTTCGAAGTGCCACTCCCGGTCTCGGGCGCACTGATGACCTGCGGATATCTGTTCATCTTTCGTTCGTCTAGACGCGCAAATCGATTGTCTCGACCGCCGCGATAACGCGCAACGGATGCGTCTGCAATTCTCGGTATTGCCGCAAATAAACACGGCTGGGGGGCGAGGTGTCAAATCTAAACGCGACAATCTAAATGCGCCGAAATGCGGCGGAACTCGCCGAGGTGTTACAAGTCATTGAGGTCAATTGAGGTTGAGAAATCTGAGAAATCGCTGAAACAATCTTGCGCTAATTCAGGAGCTCTGATTCACTGCCTAAGTTCCTGTTACTGGCATGAAGACCAGACGACCATTCTGCAGGGGCGGTTTCCTCTCCAAATCCAGATGCTGGACCGTTTTCAGCCGGCTGTCGCCGCTCGTCATATGAAACGAAGACTTCCAACATTGCCCCTGAAGCCTTCGGCCCGCGCCGAAGGCTTTACCCTCGTCGAACTGCTTGTGGTCATCGCGATCATCGCCATTCTCGCCAGCCTGTTGCTCGCGGGGCTCAGCCAGGCGAAAGCCAAGGCGCAAAGCATTCTCTGCCTCAGTAATCAACGCCAGATTACCTTCAGCTACCTCACCGCGAGCAGCGACTCGTCCACCCGCTTTTGGAGCCAGCCCTATTCTGGCGGAGGCATCTCGCCGCAGGATTATTACGCGCAATCGGCCCAGGGCCAATGGTTCAGCAATCACTGGGGAAAAACCAATGAATGCTCAATTTGTCCCGCGGCTCCCGATCGACCGCGCGGCAGCCTCCGTGCGCCAGCCCTCAGTGCCAGCAGCGCGTATCCCGGGGCGGTGGATACTGCCTGGAGCTTCCCCATGCCCTCGGACATTTCCTATATGTGGTTTGGCGTCAAGGAACTCCCGCGCGAGCGTCGCGCCGGAAGCTATCTGCAAAACACCTGGGTGCTGGGTAATGGCTGGTGGTCCAACGGGGCCATGGCCGTTGACCCCTGGAAGGGATACGCCTTCAATAACGAAGAGCAGCTCGAAGACAGTTCCCGCACCCCTCTTCTCGGGGATGGAGTGGATGGTTGGTGGGCGGCGGGTGGCGGCGGCCCCTCTGAGACGGACCCCGCCCCTTCCAATCTCTTTTTTGGAACTATGGAGGGCTCCGTTCCTGGCTATGGCATCACCAGTTTCGCCCTCCCGCGTCATGGCTCGCGTCCGCTCTCCATCCCGACCAGCCATGATCCCAAACTGAGACTACCCGGCGCGATTAACTTGGCGTTTTGCGATGGCCACGCCGAGCAAGTGAAGCTCGAACGCCTCTGGTCCCTCTACTGGCACAAGGATTGGAAAACCCCCGCCAAGCGCCCGGGACTGCAATGAAGAATTCGTGCGCATTCATGAAATTCGTGTCGAACCGGGCTGCCCCGAAACCTTCCATTCGCCGAGGCGCTTTCACCCTGATCGAGCTGCTCGTCGTCATCGCGATCATTGCGATTCTCGCGTCATTGCTCTTGCCGGCGCTCTCGCGGGCGAAAGCCGCCAGCCACCGGGCGCGCTGTCAAAGTAATCTTCGGCAGATTGGACTTGGGCTTACTCTTTATGTGGAGCGATATGGGTTTTATCCGAGCGGCACCTATGGTGTTTTCACCGGGAGAACGGTTGAATGGAGGTCCTGGGCCTCCGTGCTGGCCAACGACGTGAACGCGCGCTGGGACCAGAACCTCTATCTCTGCCCGGGCTATAGCGGACCGACCATTGTCGATTCCCACACCAACGATACGACCACCGTCGGCGGAGGGGACCTCGGGAGCTATGGCTTGAACGATCGCGGCGCGGGCATGCCCTACGATAAGGGCGGTTTTGGAATGTACGCACCTATCGCGCGCGAAAACAGCGTGCGAAACCCGAGCGATATGATCGCACTCGGTGACACCTATCTTTTTCTGAGCCAGCCAGGCTCTTTCTGGGACCAGCAATTCCAATTCGGCCGCGATACCGTCTATGGGCAAAATGTCACGGCCTACGAGTACGGCACCGATCCCTATTTCAGAGCCACCGGCACGGTTTGGCAGGCGACCCTGCGACGGCACAACGCGCGGTTCAACATGCTTTTCTGTGACACGCACGTCGAAGCCATCCCGCACGACGCTCTTTTCGCGAAGACCGAGGCGGCCGCCCGCCGCTGGAACCTCGACAACGAGGCGCATGTCGTCATCACTCCATAAACCTGCCAGTGGGCAGCCGGGATTCTGGACAAATTTTGAGACGATTTGGGTTCCTGTCCCGAACGGACAACCCGAAAATAGCCCAGCGTTTCAACGCTGGGTTTTCGACGATTTCATTCTTTAGTCCCGAAGGGACGGCCGAATTCCCCCAATTAACACCCAGCAAATTCGGCGGTGCGCTTGTTGAGAAGGGGAAGGAATTCTTGCCCAGGACACAATGAAAATACGAATTAGCCTCTGCCCCGTCGCTCTTCGGCCGTCCCTGCGGGACTGGGAAAACATTTTGCATTTTGTTCCCCAGCGTTGAGACGCTGGGCTATTTTCGGGTTGTCCCTCCGGGACAAAGGAGGGCGAAATCAGCGCAATTCCATGCGGATCCGTTGGAGATTTAGATGCGTTTGCCCTCCAGGGCAGACGCATCTAAAAATTGGAAGGAACCAGCCAGGCAAATTTTGCCTTGTACTTTTGCGACATGTGTTTAGATAGACGCGGATGCATTATGCATCCTAAGAAAAGTCTTATCGAACATTTGTCCGGCATCACTGACCCGCGCATTAATCGGACGAAAGATCATGAGTTGATCGACATTCTGGTCCTGGCGATATGCGCGCTCTTATGTCGCGCGGAAACCTTCAACGA
>DASYTB010000094.1:0-4313 GCA_036002705.1 Verrucomicrobiia bacterium | reverse complement strand
GCGGTTGGCGATCAACTCACGTGCATTTTTGTGAACAATGGACTGCTGCGCGCCCGCGAAGCCGAGGTGGTGCAGGAGGTTTTCGGGCGGCATTTCCATATCAAATTGCAGTACGAAGATGCGTCGAAGCTTTTTCTGGGGCGGCTCAAGGAGATTCTCGACCCGGAACGAAAGCGCAAGATTATTGGGCGCACTTTCGTGGAGGTATTTGAATCGGCCACGAAACGCGCGGGGAAAGCGAAATTCCTGGCGCAAGGGACTCTTTACCCGGATGTAATTGAATCGGTGCCGATTGGCGGAAATCCGGCCGCCATGATCAAGAGTCATCATAACGTCGGCGGCCTGCCGAAGCGGATGAAGTTCGCTCTGCTGGAACCGTTGAAATGTCTTTTCAAGGATGAAGTCCGGCAACTCGGTTTGGAACTGGGTTTACCGAAGGAAATCGTGCATCGGCAGCCGTTTCCGGGGCCGGGCCTGGCGGTGCGAATTCTCGGAGAAGTGACGCCTTCCCGTCTGAGCATTTTGAGGAATGCGGATGCGATTGTCGTTGAAGAGATGAAGCAGAGCGGCTGGTACTATTCCATTTGGCAAAGCTTCGCGGTCCTTCTTCCCGTCCGCAGTGTCGGCGTGATGGGGGACGAGCGCACTTATGATTACACCATCGCGCTTCGCGCGGTCGAGTCGCAGGACGGCATGACGGCGGATTGGGTGAAGCTGCCTTACGAACTGCTGGAGAAACTTTCAACGCGGATTATCAACGAAGTAAAGGGCGTCAACCGCGTTTGTTTTGATATTTCCAGTAAACCGCCGGCCACCATTGAATGGGAATAGATTGATACAATCAGTCCTGCAGGATGAAGAGCGCTTCCGGCGGGAGTTGAACGTCCAGAACATCGCCGGGTTTGAAGTCCTGCCCGCCCAACGCGTTGCTCTTGCTGGCTCGGACTTCAGTTCCGTTTATTTCTATTTTGTATTCCGTTATCGACCCGGCGTAGGCCACGTCCGTAACACGGCCGCGCAGACAGTTCTCTCCTTTGGCCAGTTCACCCAATCGAATGCGTTCCCGCCGTATTCCAAGGGAAATCGCCGAGCCAACCGATCCGGTGTTGGAATGGAGCTGCAACAGGCCGGCGAGTGTGCTGACCTGTGCGTACCCATTGTGCGCTGATTCCACGGTGCCTTCTAAAAGATTGCCCCCTCCCAGAAACGAAGCGACGAAGCGAGTGCGGGGATGATCGTAAAGCTCCTGAGGTGTTCCAAGCTGCGCGATTCGTCCGTGGGAGAGGACCGCCAGCCGGTCACTTAACGAGAGGGCTTCGCTTTGGTCGTGAGTCACGTAAAGAAAAGTAGTCTGAAGCTGGCGCTGGAGAGTCTTTAATTCGCTTTGCAATTGGGCTCGAAGTTTCGCGTCAATGGCGGCGAGCGGTTCGTCCAGCAACAACACGGCCGGTTCATTCACCAGAGCTCGGGCGAGGGCCACGCGCTGTTTCTGACCGCCTGAGATTTGATGCGGAAAGCGGTCGCGCAGTTCGGGAACGTGCACCAACTCGAGCGCCGATTTCACCCGGCGATCGATCTCCGGCCGGCCCGTTTTGCGCATCCGCAGGCCGAACGCCACGTTGTCAAACGCGTTCAGGTGCGGAAACAACGCGTAGTTTTGAAAGACGGTATTGACCGGCCGCTTCTGCGGCGGCACGCTGGCCATGGGCGAACCGTCAATCCGCAATTCTCCGGAATCGGGCTGCTCCAATCCGGCAATCAAACGGAGCAGAGTGGTCTTGCCACAGCCGCTCGGCCCCAGGAGCGAAAAGAATTCCCCCGCAGGGATCGCCAGGGAAATGCCATCAACCGCAGTGACTGTCCCGAAGCGCTTTGTTATATTCTCGAGCGAAATCGCGTCGATGCTCACGTTTGGAGCAAAGCATCCGAGAGGCACGAACGAAGAAAAAGAAAAAAGTGGCCAAAAACGATCATTTGCTGATTGAGGAAGCATTCGCGCAAAAGCGAATGAGCAAGGCCACCTTTCGAAGGCTGGCGCACTATGTGCGTCCTTATCGCGGGGTTTTTTACCTGAACCTTCTTTTTACGCTTCTGGCCACAGTCTCTCAATTGCTCGGGCCGAAATTCATCCAGCTTGGGATTGATAAGTATCTCGCGCAGGTCAAGAACGCGCCGGCGGCAATGCGCGGCATTCTCCTGATCAGCACAATTTACTTCGGCAATTTAATCCTCGGCTGGCTTCTCTCGATCGCGCAGGTGAAAAGCGCGATTCGCGTGGGACAGCAGGCGATGAACGATCTGCGCCTGGCTGTTTTCGAACACATTCAACGGCTCTCGTTGAGCTTCTTCGATCAAACGCATCAAGGCCGAATCATCAGCCGCGCCGATAGCGACATCGATTCGCTGGATCGGATTCTGACCTGGGGCGCAAACCAACTCATCGCCAGCGCGTTCACTTTTTTGGGCGTCGTGGTGCTGATGCTGCAATACGACTGGCGATTGTGCCTGGCGATTTGCATCGTCATCCCCCCGCTGGCCATCGCGACGCACCTGTTTCAGAAGCATGCCATGCGCGCCTACCGCAAAATGCGGGAGCAGGCCTCGCGCATCACCGCCGCGCTGGCGGAAAACATCAGCGGCGTGCGCGTGGTTCAGGCCTTCGGACGCGAGGACCTGAACCTGCAGCGGTTTGAAGAACTAAACGAAGGTTACGCGGAACACGCTCTGGTCGCCTCGAAAGTATTTCACACCTACCTGCCCTTTGTCGGACTCGTTTCGGGGATCGCGACCACTATCATCCTTGGCTATGGCAGCACGCTGGTAATCAACGGCTCAATCACCGTCGGCGAACTCGCCGCGTTTATTCTCTATCTGAGCATGTTTTTCGGCCCGATTCAGACGATGGGGGACCTTTACAATTCGCTCCTTTCCACCGCGGCGAGTGCCGAGCGCATCTTTCAGTTGCTCGATACGGCTCCCAAGATTATTAATCGTCCTGCTGCCAGACCTCTCGCCCGGATCGAGGGCCGCGTGGAATTTGAGCACGTTTTCTTCCGCTATGATACCACTCCGGAGGACCAATGGATTCTCAAGGACATTTTGTTCCGCGCCGAGCCCGGTCAGACGATCGCCCTGGTTGGTGAGACTGGTTCAGGCAAGACGAGCATTGTCAGCCTCATCGCGCGTTTTTACGAACCTCAGCAAGGCCGGATTCTCATTGATGGCACTCCTCTGGGCGAGACGACCGTTGAATCCCTGCGCAGTCAGATCGGGATCGTAACGCAGGAAAACTTCCTTTTCACCGGAACCGTGATGGAAAATCTTAAGTATGGCCGAGCCCGGATGGGTGACGATGAAGTCATCGCGGCCGCGCGCACGCTCGGCACCCATGAAATCATCCGGCGTCTAAAGGACGGCTATCAAACCAATGTCACGGAGCGCGGCAGTAACTTCAGCGCGGGCGAGCGACAGTTACTGACCTTCACTCGAGCGATGGCCGCCAATCCGCGCATTCTAATCCTGGATGAAGCGACCAGTGCCGTCGATCCCCGGACGGAAGTGATCATTCAAAGCGCGTTGGACAAGCTGTTCGAGAAACGCACCAGCTTTGTCATTGCTCATCGCCTTTCAACCGTTCGCCACGCGCACCTTATCCTGGTCCTCAGCCACGGTCAGATCGTCGAACGCGGAACGCACAATGAACTGGTGGGGCATGGTGGCATTTACAAAAAGCTTTACCAGGAATTTGTGCGGCAATCCGATCATAAGCCGCCGTTTTGAATCACCAGATTTTCGCGCGTTGTTCCGCAGGTCGAACCATGGGCTGACCGGGCATAATCCCGAATGCGTCGTAGAACGGTGGGAAATTCACCAGCGGCCCGATCGCGCGAAATTGGCCGGGCGAGTGTGGATCGGTGGTGACCAGGCGGCGCTGCTCGGCCTCCCGGATGTTGGAACGCCAGATTTGCGCGAACGAAATGAAGAAACGCTGTTCGGGGGTGTAGCCGTCAGTTTTCTTTCGCTTTGACGGGTCTTTGGCCAGTGACCGCTGCAACGCGTCATAAGCGACAGTCACGCCGCCGAGATCAGCGATGTTTTCGCCGAGCGTCAGCTTGCCGTTTACGTGCAAGCCGGGCAGTGGTTCGAAAGCGTTGTACTGGTCCACGACTTTCTGGGCGCGCGCTTCAAATGCTTTCCCGTCCGCTTCGGTCCACCAATCATTGAGGTTTCCATCCGCGTCATACTTGCGCCCCTGGTCATCGTAACCGTGAGTAATTTCGTGGCCGATGACCGCGCCAATGCCGCCGTAATTC
>DASYTB010000093.1:0-5586 GCA_036002705.1 Verrucomicrobiia bacterium | reverse complement strand
ATCATCTGCTATCCGTTTGGCGTTTAGTAGCACTTCAGGCAAATCTGATCGCATTTAGTAACCGAGAGTTTACTCGTTTTGGCTGACGATTCGCTCGGTTAGCGAAGGGTTCGAAAGATTCTCCGATGCGTATCGGAATGAAGGGGTGGCTTACGCCGCGCCCGTGATGGCTTACCAGCGAAAGTACGGCAACTCGATCACTGGCGGTTTCGTTTACCGTGGACGGAAACAGCCCTCGTTCAAAGGTGTTTATATCTTCGACGACTACAACTCGAAACGGATTTTCGACATGAGCCCGGACGGCAACAAACTCAAAACGGTTCGGCAGATCGGCCGCGTTCCGCAACGCATTAATTCTTTCTCCCGCGATGCCGACGGCCGACGGCGAGATTTACCTGGTTGGTTTTGAAGGGACGATCTACAAACTCGATTTTTCCAATACCTCTTTCGAGGACGCGACCAAGGCGTCGAGCGATCGCGCCTCGGCTTTCTGATCGGACCAGAATTCGCGGGCCGCCGAGTGGATTTCATCCGGAGATCTGGCCTGCTGCGTGGCCCACCAGGCCGGCAGAAGCTTGCGATACTGCGGTTGGCGAAACCGTTCATCGATCAGAAGAACGACCCCACGATCTGTCTCCGATCGAATCACCCGGCCGGCGGCTTGCAGAACACGGTTCATTCCGGGGAACGTGTAGGCGTAATCGAAGCCGGCCCTGCCAAGCTGTTGCACCTGCTCGCGGATCAAATCGCGTTCCAGGCAAATCTGCGGCAGCCCCACTCCGACCACCACCACTCCGATTAAGCGATCTCCCACGAGATCGATGCCTTCGCCAAAGATTCCACCCAGGACGGTGAACGCGACATGCGTCCGCTCCGCGTCGTTGCGAAATTTAGCGATGAACTGCTCCCGCTCGACTTCCTTCATCCCGAACGTTTGTGCTTCCGTGGCCAAGTCCGGAAACCGGGTTCGGAATCGTTCGAGGACCTGTCTCAAGTATTCGTAAGAAGGGAAATAAACCAGGTAATTGCCAGTCTTCGCGGCAACCAGCGCCCCAATACATTCCGCCACGGCATCATAGCTCAGCGCGCGGGCATTCAAGCGCGTCGCGACTCGATTCTGGACCAGGACCTTGAGGTTTTCCGGCGGGAACGGGGAGTCGAACCGCAGCGTTGGATCAAGCATTTCTCCGCCCAGCGATTCTCTGAAATATTCCATCGGCGTTAGCGTCGCCGAAAAGAATATCGCTGCGCCCGTGTGCTCCAGCGCTTTGCGGAGCAGGTCCGAGGGATCGGCGCAAAAGAGCCGCAACCGGCCTGCGTCCTTTTCGTAAATAGCGATGTAGGGCTCGTCATAGAACTCCAGAACTCTATCAAAGCCGAGCAGTTTGAAATAAATCTCCAACAGCCGTTGCCTGAAAGCCGCCTGCTCATTCCGTGCCAGCCAGGCCTCGGCCGATTCCATGAACAGCTTCAATGGCCTTTTGATTTTCTCCGGTGCGGCCTTGCTGACGAACGCGCCCTCTCTCGGCACGAACCCTTCATCCTTGTGGAGCTTCGTGAGTTGGTTCTCAATCCGAGTCAAAGCCTTCGCGCAGCCCGGCAAAGCATCCTCGATTTCCTTTCTCACGCTGATTAATTGATCCTTGGCCAATTCGGCGGAAAACATCTCACGTGCCCGATCCACTAGATTGTGGGCCTCGTCAATCAGCACCGCGTAATCATGCTTTTCATCGTCAAAGTAACGCTTCAGCGAAGCGGTCGGATCAAAGGCGTAATTGTAATCACAAATAACCAGATCAACCCAAAGCGAAAGGTCCAGCGAGAGCTCGAACGGACAAACCTGATGCCGCCGCGCAATCTCTTCGAGGTCGCTTCTCGTAAACCTCTCGTTCTGCAACGCATCTCGAATCGCGGTTTTGATTCGATCGTAATACCCCAGCGCAAAAGGGCATGTTCTCAAATCGCAAGGCCGGCCACTGTTGAAACAAACCTTTTCTTTGGCCGTGATCGTCACCGACCGAAGCCGCAAGCCGGCCAATCGCAGGTCAGCTATCGTCTTCTCGGCGACCGCTCGTCCGATGGTTTTGGCCGTAAGGTAAAAGATCTTTTCGACCCGTTGCTCGCCCATCGCCTTGATCGCGGGAAAAACAACCGAAATAGTCTTGCCGATCCCAGTCGGCGCTTCGGCGAAGAGTTTTCCGCGTGCTTTGATCGTTCGGTAAACCGCTACCGCCAGCGCCCGCTGACCGCTTCGATAACTTTGGAACGGAAACGCCAGTTGCTCGATCGAAAGGTCCCTCTCGCGCTGCCAGCGCAGATGCTCACGAATCCACTGCAAGTACTCGGCAATGACGCCATCGAAAAACTCCTTCAGGCCGTCGATCTCGAAGCGCTCCCCAAACTCGACCGTTTCACCCGACTCAAGTTCAAGATAGGTGATTCGGACCGCTGCGGCCTTAAACCCGCGCTGTTCCGCGCAAAGAAAGGCATAGATTTTCGCCTGCGCCAAATGCAATGGATCTGCTGGTCCAATCCACGGTTGACTGACCGTTTTGATTTCCTCGATCAGTAAGGTGCCGTCCCGCGGCAGCACTCCGTCGATTCGGCCCTTTAGTTCGAAAATGAAATCCTTCGCCTCCGACCGCCAGGAAATCGCGACCTCCGGTTCGTAACCCGGCGGACGCTGTTTCTGCAATCGCTGGTGCCCGCGCGTTCCCTCCAGCGCGCGGTTCGCGGTCGCGAAGTGCCCCGCCCCGCCCAAATCACCCGAGCGAAGAACAAACGCCACCAGTTCACGAACCGACGTTGAAACGACACGCTTTTCGATGATGGCCCAAAGATGTCAGAGACGCCGCCGACCTTCAAGGAATGGCTGGAAGGGGCAGGGCAGGGAAGTAATTCAGCAAAACGGGATCGCTAATGAAAGATGCGTTCGCCGCCGGAGGTGCCGTAGGGGCTGACGGTGGGTTCGAAGCGACGGAAGCGATATTTCTTCACGGCATCGAAATCGTATTGAAAGAGAAAGCCGACCTGGTTTGAGCCCTCGTCTCCGTTGCGAATCGAGTTAATTCCGTGGCCATAGAGGAGAGAAATCAGCCAGGCGCCCCGCGGCGAGACCCAGGTTACTCCCGTCCCGACGCCGGCTTGCCAATCCTCCGGCAATTCAAGCCCCTGCAGGTAATCGACGAGCGCGGCCGCGCCGAAGAAGCTCACGCGCCAGTTCTTCCCAGGAGTGATTGGAAAAGAGTATTCCGCGTTGATCAAACCGAACTTTGTCGCGGAGATTTCCTGGAAGAAATAACCGGGAATGCTCAACGGAAATTCCGAGACGAGCGGCAGCATTCCCCCCAAGCGATAGGCGCTGAAGCGATCTGCATTGATCGACGTGCCGAGAGTAAACGACACATCGAAGTACTGTTGGGACTCTTCGAAGGTGTACTTGAGCAAAGCGCGTCCCCAAAAAGTGTGACTCGCGGATTCGATATGGCGGTCGCCGAATCCGTAGGTCTGGGCGTTGTCCCGCAGATGGGCCTCGTACCAGGCGGAAAGTTCGAGAGCCACCGGCGTATTGATCATCGGCTCTTTGCCGCCTAATCGGAAACCGGTGCGGATGTTGATCGAGTTCACGTCGTCGGGAATCATGAAATTGTCGGCCGTGTCGCTGCTTCGATCATAGAAAGCGTGGTGTAAACCGGCCCTGGCGATCCACCACATCGGCACGCGCCAATCTGGATTGAGGCGCTGATAAATGCTCGAGGAAATTTCCGCCGTGTGTCCCCAAAAGGATTCTTCCTTGATGTACCTTCCGCCGCGCAGCTCGGAATAGGTATCGCCGAAACCGCCGCCCGCCATGCCGATGCCGATATCCGTCTCCGGGGTCAACACCCCTTTAAATCCCAACTCGCCGTCCAGGTAAATCGGAGCGACCGCCAGGCGGAGAGTCATGTTGGTGTTAATGAAGGAAGGGTTGTTGTAGTAATAAAAGCCGTAGCCGGCGATGGGCGCGCTGCCTTCGAGGGGAAGGTTGTTGCCGATCTGAATCAAGCGGCGTTTCTCCGGGTCCAGTTGCCCGAAAGCGTTCAATTCGAATAGGAGAAGCCCTGCAATCGCAAAAACCCAACCTCGTTGAATCACAGGCGCATTGTATGCGGATGGCGTTCTCCCGCAAGCCCCCGGCGGCGTCTGATCGGCGGCCAGCTCAACCTTGCAGTCCCGTAATCACGATATCCAGGAATTCGCGAGCGCGCCGGGCGAAAGCATCAACTCCCGCGGGGTCCTTGGGCCGAGGCAGGACCGGCGCGAAGATGTTTTCGCAGCAAAGAGGCATGGTCAGTCCGGTAAACGCAACGGTGCTGAGCAGCTTGTAATGATCGATCTCGCCAAAGCCTGGGCCGCAATCCTCGTCTTTGGGAAAATTTCGGTGATCCTTGACGCAGAAGCTGCGGATTTCGTTCACGCAGGTCTTGATATCACCGAGCGGATCGACATCGAGATAATCCATCACGTTGCCGGCGTCGTAATTCACCTGGATCGAGTCCTGGCCAATCTCACGGACGATCTCCGCGCACGCCGCGCCGGTGCCGGTCTCGCCGCCGTGCTGCTTGATTACGATCATTACCCCGTGATCACGAGCGACGGGGGCGAGTTGTTTGAAACGTTTGATCCAAAGTTCGCGATTCGCGCCTTTGGTGTGGCCAAAGGTTAGGACCTGGGGAATGCCGGCCGCCGAGGCTTGCTCAACACGCGAGGTAAAAATCTCGATCGCTCGCTCATTCTCGGGATAAATGCCGGAAAAGATCAGGACCGGTTCGAGGCCCAAATCACGGCAGTGCTTGCCTAACTCGCGCGCGCGTTCGGGCGGATCATCCGGCGCCACTACGGGCATTTCCTTGCCGTGTTCATCCCGGTAGGAAGTGTACCATGCGACAAACTTAAATCCGGCATCGCGAATGCCTGTGAGCGCGCGTTCCAGGGGGAATTGCGCGTAGGGCAACGTCATGCACGCGACCTGAAAATTGGTTTTTTTCTTTTCGGCGGGCGCCTGGCCCAAGCCGGCCGGAGAAATCGACAAGGCCGCCGCGGAGGAGGCGGCGCATTTTAGAAAATCTCGACGTTTAAGCTTCATCGCGGAATCCAAGTTTCGTTTGAAAGGGATGCAAATCAGTTCGCCACTTTTGCCGCCATTGGTCAAGGGCGTTGAAAAACCGAAATTCCAAAAAAACAAAAGTTCACGTACAATCGCCGGAATGAAAAAACTCGCCTCGATTTTGCGATTGGATTTTCTTCCCGCGAGCAGCGATGTGGCCTTGCTGGTGCTGCGGTTGTGGCTCGGGTTGTCGCTTCTGCTTCTCCATGGCTGGACGAAGCTCAGCACCTTTCAGAAGATGTCGGGGGGATTTCCAGATCCCTTGAAGATCGGCCACCGAAACAGCCTCATTCTGGCGATTGTGGGCGAGGTGGTTTGCCCGATCCTGGTGGTGCTTGGCCTCTTCACGCGGTTCGGCGCGCTGGGTTCCATGATTAATATGAGCACGGCTTTTTTCTTCGTGCATAAGCTCAAACTCTCGGGGCCGGGCAGCGGAGAAC
>DASYTB010000092.1:0-18806 GCA_036002705.1 Verrucomicrobiia bacterium | reverse complement strand
CACCAGAATTTGCAGGGCGGGAGACCTTCGCGCTCGGGGAAGTCCCAGCGGATGCGCGAAGTCAGCGGATAGGTTTCAGGGTAAATGCGAGAGGCGACCTCAAGTTCGACGTTTGTCGGAAACCCAAGCTTAAGCGCGCGGAATGGCATGTTCACCGTGTGACAGGCCATGTCGCCGAGCGCGCCGGTTCCGAAGTCGTACCAACCGCGCCAGTTAAAGGTGTGATAGACGCCTTTTTTGTAGGGTCGGTTGGCAGCCGGGCCGAGCCAGAGATCCCAGTCCAGGTTTGAAGGCACCGGATCTTCGCCCTCGGGCCGCTCGATTCCTTGCGGCCAGATCGGACGGTTGGACCAGACGTGAAGTTCCTTGGGCGCTCCCAGCACGCCCGCCTGAATGACTTCGACCGAGCGGCGCAGTCCATCACCCGCGCTGCCCTGGTTGCCCATTTGGGTGGCCAGGTTTTTCTCCTTGGCCAGGCGGCGCATCTCGCGGGCTTCCCAAACCGTTTGGGTCAGCGGCTTTTGGCAATAAACGTGTTTGCCCATGCGCATCGCGGTGATCGCAGCGGATCCGTGCATGTGATCGGGCGTGGAGACGGTTACGGCGTCGATGGAGCTGCCCAATTCCTCGAACATTTTGCGCCAATCGCGATAAAGCTTGGCCTCGTAGGTCCGGTTGTCCTTATCGGCCATTTTCTTGTAGGAGCTGTTTTTGCCGTCCAAAGTGTTGGCATCAACGTCGCAGATTCCAACGATATTCCCGCCGGCGGCAAACGCGTGGGAAGAGTCACTGTCGCCTTTTCCACCCACGCCCACGCAGGCGACGTTGATTCGATCATTCGCGCCGAGGACGCGTCCGACGAACGGGAAGGAGAGGGAAGCGGCTCCGGTGGCAAGCGCGGTGCGTCTGATGAAGGCGCGGCGGTTAAGCAGGTAATTTGGGTCTTTCTTTTCCATATGTCATTCGTTTGTTTCGCGCCGTCGGCAAATGAAATGCCATGCGTCCATCAATGCGACGCGGCGGCGGATTTAGGCTAGACGAATTCAAGACGCCCGTTCTTCACGAAGCAAGCAGATAATGTGCGGTTGGCGAAATTGATGGGAAGAGCTTTTGCTATTTCTTTTGCGATCCTCCCTTGCTTGAAAGGACCGTCAGCCATTAATGTCTGTCGGAATGAAGACGATTACTTTGCGCACACTCGTTCGCGACCCTTTGCTCGTGAAGCGATTGACTCGCCGTGGGACGAGGGTGCAGGTCACGGACCGGGGACGCCCACTCTGGTTCATCAGTTCGGCCGACCGGGAGTACTCCGAAGAAGAGGAAGCCGACAAGGCAGCGATCGAAACAATGTTCGAAGAAATGCTTCAGGAGCCGGTTTCCCCGCTTAATCTCTCGAAAACGATCAAGGAAAACCGGCATTGAGAGCTTACGCAGATACGAGCTTCATTGTTAAACTCGCCGCTCGCGAGAAAGACGCGGATGCAGCGGTGGCTGAATATCGACGGCACGGTCTTCCGGCGCTATTTTATTTGTCATTTCATGCTCTGGAGGTCGAAAACGCCATTCGCCAAAATGTGTTTCATCTACGCCGATCTCTTCCATCGAAAAATCGCAGCCTTATAACGCAGGCGAGCGCTGCCACTTTTGCTCGTCTTCGAGCAATGCTCGACCGGAAGCGGCTTCTGGAGACAAGCTGTGATTGGGACACTGGCGTCCTTCGGGCCCGCGCCCTTTCACAAAAGCACACGGAAGCCACTGGTATCCGAACTCTGGACTTGCTTCATGTCGCCTTTGCGTTGGAATTGCAAAGCGAACTTTTCTTCAGCACTGAGCAGCGCCAGACGAATCTCGCCCGAGCCGAAGGGCTGGAAGTCGCCGCCATTTTCGAGGAAGATTCGGTTTGAGTTTTGAATTCGAGACCTTACCTCATAGCGCCGCGGTCTTTAAATTTTTAGTTGGCGCGGTGGAAGGGGTGGTTGCAACATCTTCCATCATGATCAACCGCTCGGTCTCACTGATCACTGCGCTTTTGTTCGGCCTTTTGGCGAAAGGAGCCGAGAAGGCTGGGAGCGCCCGGGATGCCATCGTGCTGGATTCGCAACTCGCGCGCTTGAGCGTTGATCTCGCCGGGGGCGCGATTGGAGAATTTCGGGTCAAGGATCGAGATGTTAATCCGCTCAGTTGGAATGTTCCGCGACCCGGCGATACATCGCCTCAAGGCTTCGGCCATTTTCTTTGCCTGGATCGATGGGGGCCGCCCTCTGATGCGGAAGGTAGGCGTGGAATGCCTTATCACGGCGAGGCTTCGCATGTGATGTGGAATATCGAAGAAGAGGCAACGAAAAATGGCGACGGGATCGAAGCAGTTCTGAAAGCCCGACTTCCGATGGCGGGGCTGTCAGTTCGAAGAACTGTCCGGTTGTCCGCGGAAAACGTGGTGTTTAGCGTGCGTGAGGAGGTCACGAACGAGAACCCTCTTGGGAGGGTTTTCAACATGGTTCAGCACGCAACGATTGCGCCGCCATTTCTCGATGAGACGACGATTGTGGATTGTAATGGACGTAAAGGTTTTGCTCAGGGGGGGAACCTGCCAACTCCGGAGGAACCATCGTCGGAATGGCCGCGTGTGTTGAAGAAGGATGGCGCATCCGTTGATTTGCGGCATCTGACGAATGATCCAAATCCCAACGTCGTTTCCTTTGCCATAGACGACGATTATGGATGGGTCACGGCGGCGACTCCAGCGAAAGGTCTTCTCATCGGCTATCTTTGGAAAGCATCTGATTATCCATGGGTGAGTCTTTGGCGTGACGTGCACGATGGGAAACCAGCAGCGCGCGGATTGGAGTTCGGCACGACCGGATTGCATCAGCCCTTTCCGATCCTCCTGAAAAAGGGCGGCATTTGGGATCGTCCGCTCTTCGAGTATCTCGACGGAGGGGAGACAAGAATAAAAGGCTATATCGGGTTTTTGGTCCCTGTTCCGGCGGATTTCCGTGGAGTCAAATCTCTGAAAAGAGAAGGTGAGGTCATTAAGCTGGTGGAACACCCTACCGCGCGAAGTGAGCGCGAATTTGTTGTCAGCCTGCGCGGAATTTCCTTCTAGAATCTTAATCCTAATCTTAACTCGTAATCCTAATCCCTGTTCCAGAGGAGGACTAAATGAAAACGCTAATCAGCTTCGCGAAATCCACAGCGCCGCAAAGGACGCCGCGATCAAAGATAAGACTCTCCTTTTATTTCTCTGAAATCTCTGTGTCTCTGTGGTTAATTCTGGGTGCCATAGCCGTTAACACGCGGGCTGAGCCGCTCCCGCGGAGCACGCCCGAGGAACAAGGCATTTCTTCGGCGGCCATTCTGGACTTTGTCGAGGCGGCGGATCAGCGCGCTGATGCGATGCACAGTTTCATGCTCGTGCGCCATGGCAAAGTAGTCGCCGAAGGTTGGTGGTCGCCTTACAATCCGGAGAGCCGTCACGAACTTTATTCCTTAAGCAAAAGTTTCACTTCCACCGCCGTCGGCCTCGCCGTGTCGGAGGGCAAGCTGAGCCTCGACGATCCGGTTCTGAAGTTCTTCCCTGGGGACGCGCCGGAAAATCCGAGCGCGAATCTAAAGGCGATGCGCATTCGCGATCTGCTACGCATGGCGACCGGTCACCAAACCGAACCAGCCCTGCGCGGCTCGAACGCTTCGCCGGTTTGGACCAAGACGTTTCTGGCGCATTCTGTCCCAAACAAACCGGGCACCCACTTCCTTTACAACACCGCCGGCACTTACATGCAATCCGCCATCGTCCAGAAGGTCACAGGCATGACCGTTCTCGATTATTTGCGTCCGCGCCTTTTTGAGCCGCTCGGCATCGAATCTCCAACGTGGGGCACGAGTCCGCAGGGAATATCCTTCGGCGGTTATGGTCTGAACATTCGGACCGAAGATATCGCGCGTTTCGGCCAGCTCTATCTGCAAAAGGGCCAATGGAACGGCCAACAATTGGTTCCCGCCACGTGGGTCCGCGAAGCCACTTCACTTCAAACTTCGAACGGCAGCAATCCGCAAAGCGATTGGGACCAGGGATACGGCTACCAGTTCTGGCGCTGCCGCCACGGGATTTACCGAGGCGATGGCGCTTTCGGCCAATACTGCATCGTAATGCCGGATCAGAACGCCGTCCTCGCGATCACCAGCGGCACACGCGACATGCAGAATGTGCTGAACATTGTTTGGGATCGGCTGTTGCCTTTTTTCGGCACAGAAACCCTGCCGCCTAATGACGCAGCGAAAAATCAACTCAAGGAGCGTCTCGCCAGCCTTTCGCTGCCCGCGCAACGAGGTGCATCCTCTCCCAATAACTCGAACGCCATCGCCGGCAAAAAATATATCTTTCCTCCCAATGACCAAAAACTTGAAGCCATTGCTCTGGACCCGGGAAACGCCGGCACGCCACCCACGCTGGTCTTGGAGTGCAACGGCCTCGAACAAAGGCTGGCCTGCGGAAATGGCACGTGGATAAAATCTCACCTGGCCTACGGAACACAGCCGGACCAACCCGTCGCGACCAGTGGTGCCTGGACGGAGGATGGCGCGTTCAAAGCGAAGTTTTGCTTTTATGAAACTCCCTTTATGGTGAGCGCCACGCTGAAGTTCTCCGCGGACCAGGTGACCTACGATTCCGAATATAACGTCACTTTTGGCCAGGCCAAAAAACCTCAGCTCGTCGGTCACGCTCGATAACGCATTGTTTCAATGGATCGCCGCGTGGCGAACACCGCTCCTCAGCCGCAGTATTACAGCACCTTCGCTCCATTCCGCGAATGGTTCGGCCATGGCACGCCCGTGCTCATGTATCATAAGCTCGGGCCGCGCCCACCCGGCACTCGGATCAAAGGTCTCTATGCCGGGACGAAACTTTTTCGAAAGCAACTGCGCGAATTTACCGAGGCGGGTTTCGCCACCGTGAGTCTCAGTGGCGCGCGCCAGGTTCGGCAAACAAACTCGGTTGTAATTACCTTCGATGACGGCTACGAAAACGTTTTGCGCCATGGCTCGCACCTTTTGAAACAGCATGGCTTTAGCGCTACTCAATTCATCGTCGCGGACCTGATCGGCCGAACCAACGAATGGGACCAGCGCAACGGCGAAGCCGTCGAAAAATTGATGGATATTGAACAAATCCGCGACTGGCTAGGGCAGGGGAATGAGATTGGCGCGCACAGCTCGACGCACTCATTCCTCACCCGAATCCCGCTGCCCGCCGCCCGCGAAGAGATCACCGGAAGCAAACGGAAACTGGAAGACACCTTCGGCATTCCGATTCGCCATTTCTGTTATCCTTACGGCGATTACAACCCCGCCGTGCGCGATCTGGTGCAGCAAGCCGGCTACGAAACCGCCTGCTCCGATGAGTTCGGAATCAACACGCCCCAAAGTGATCCCTTCGCGCTAAAACGCTTAACCGTCCGCCATCCCTCCAGAAGCCTGCGCGTCTTAAAGCGAAAACTCGTTTCCTTCTTCCGGTAGGCAGGCGCGCCCCTCATTTTGGGCAGGACAGTCGCCTCGCCCGAACGATTCCGAATAGAATCGCCCCTGGATTGAGTGGATTGAGCCGCACATTGAATCCTTTAGCGACAGCACTTACGATCAGGACCGCGGATTCATCGGATGGATAATCTCCTCATTCTGTTTTGGATCATCGCGATCTCGACCTTCTCAACGTTCTGGATCGCCCTCGTCCGCTTGCGCAGAGCCAGCCGCGGCTGGCTCTGCATTTCGATCGCCATTTTAATTGTCTTGAGTGTCGCCTGGTTTCAGAAGAGCGATCCCCTCGTTTACATCGGTGCTTTCATGTGGTCCCTCTTGATCGCCGCGCCCTCCCTGCTCGCCAGGCTCTATCACAAGCGTCTCCTCGAACAGCGTTACACCGCCGCGCACCGAACCGCGCGCGTCATCGCGTGCCTCCATCCGTTCGATGGCTGGCGCGAGCAGCCGCGCATTGCCCGCGCGCTTCGGTTCGCGCAGAAAGGCAATATCGAGACCGCACTCACGCTCCTGGGTGAAATGGCGCGAGAGCCTTCCCCTGTGAGTCTTATAATTAGCGCCACAGTCAACCTGTATCGCCTCACCAGTCGCTGGGAGGAATTTCTGAATCGGGCCGCGCTCCAGGGCCTCGATCCCGCCAAAAACAGCGCCCTCCTTCCAGTCTTCCTCCGCGCTCTTGGAGAGATCGGTGACCTTCCGGGCATCATTCAACTTTACGAGGCGCGCAAAGCGGAAATCGACCGGCTCTCTCCGGGAAGTTCGCGAGACGCCTGCCGCCTTGGATTGTTCGCATTTTGCGGCCGCGCGGATCTGGTCGAACGTCTTTTTGTGGGCAGCCTCGCACCCATGCCCGTTAACTCCAAAGCCTTTTGGCTCGTCACCGCCGAACTCGCCGCGGGCGCCTGTCCAGGTGCAGGTGCAAATGC
This sequence comes from Verrucomicrobiia bacterium, assembly GCA_036002705.1. Taxonomy (GTDB): domain Bacteria; phylum Verrucomicrobiota; class Verrucomicrobiia; order Limisphaerales; family SXQI01; genus DASVNK01. The sequence continues at coordinate 12,345 of DASYTB010000092.1, read as the reverse complement.
AGGCGATTCTCTCTCTGCCCGCCGGAAACTCGCCTCCCTTCTCGAAGCGGCCGACCCAACCATGCGATCCGCCATCGAACGCCGGCTTTCAACCCCCTTAGCCTCCGCTTCGTCACTCGGCCCCGCCGGGATGCGCCTCGTCGATCAGGCCGCCAAAGACCTTCATCAGGATCAGGCGTTCGGATTCAATGCGGCCATTCCGCTCCGCCACGCGCGCGCCACCCAAATGCTGATCGCGCTCAACCTGCTCATGTTCGCCTTCGAAATTAAACAAGGGGGTGCCACGAACGGTGAAGTCCTTTACCGTCTCGGGGCGCTTTATCCCCCAGTCGTCCGCGCGGGAGAATGGTGGCGTCTCGGCGCAGCCATGTTCCTGCATTTCGGCGCGCTCCACCTCGCGATGAACATGCTCGCTCTCTGGGCTCTTGGACCCTTCGTTGAACGCGCCTTCCGTTTCGGACGTTTCCTTTTGCTCTACCTCCTCGCGGGCCTCGGCTCGATGCTCTTCATCACGTTCCGGTCGATCGGGACGCATGCGGATCAGTTCACCGTCGGTGCTTCCGGCGCAATCATGGGAATCATCGGCGCCACTGGAGCCCTCATGCTCAAGGGCTGGCTTCGCCATCAGGCCCAACCTGCCAAGCAGCGCCTCATCCGTATCATAATCGTCGTCGGTCTTCAGACGCTCCTGGATGCCGTCATCCCTCAGGTCAGCATGGCCGCGCATCTCTCCGGCGCCGCTATCGGTTGCGCCACCGGCCTGCTTCTCCCCGACAAACTCGTCACCAAAAAGCGAACCCGAGCGGTTCGATCTTCGAGCGGATAAATGGGATCACAGCAAAACCAGCCACCCGCCAGGCGCCATTGCCTGGTTCAGGCCACCGGCCGGAGATTGAAGAAAACGAGATCGCGGCTGAAACCACAACCGCTCGGCGCTTTGCAGCGAGAAGGAAATGCGTTTACCGTCCTTCCGTGCCTGCCGCAGAGCCAATCAAAGGGAGAGGCGCGTCCGCCAATCCCACCAACCGCTTCGAGCACGTTGCTTACGAACGCGACATCGATTGGAACCCCGAGGAGGATCCTTCGCCGCGCACCCAAATTCTGAAGGACGCCACCAAAACCATCATCGCCTACAACAACAGTCCCGACGTGGGCTTCGACGCGAGCATCAATGTTTATCGCGGTTGCGAGCACGGTTGCGCCTACTGTTTCGCGCGGCCGACGCATGAGTATCTCGGGTTTTCCGCTGGACTCGATTTCGAAACGAAAATCGTTATTAAAGAAAATGCGCCGGAGCTGCTGCGCGAGGAACTCAGCTCGCGCACCTGGAAACCGCAGGTTCTTGCGATGAGCGGCGTGACGGATTGCTACCAACCGCTCGAACGAAAACTTCAGCTCACCCGCCGCTGCCTCGAAGTGCTTTTGGAATTTCGCAATCCGGTTTGCATCATCACCAAGAATTATCTCGTCACGCGCGACGTCGATCTCCTCGCGCAACTCGCCAAATTTGACGCCGTGGTCGTGAATGTCTCCATCACCACGCTCGATGCCACTCTTACCCCCAAACTCGAGCCCCGCGCGGCCCTGCCCAAAGCGCGATTGGAAGCCATCCGCATCCTGAGCGAAGCCGGGGTGCCGGTCGGCGTTCTCGCCGCCCCAATGATTCCCGGCCTGAACGATCATGAGCTTCCGAATATCATCATCGAGGCGGTCAGGAACGGGGCAAGTTTCGCCGGCTACGTTCCCTTGCGCCTGCCCTTTGGCTTGAAGGAGTTATTCGAGACGTGGATCGATCAGCACTTTCCCGAGAAGAAGGAGAAAATCCTGAATCGCATCAGGGCCATTCGCGGCGGCAAACTCAACGACGGCAATTTCGGGTCGCGCATGCGCGGCGACGGCATCTTCGCGGAACAACTCGCCCAACTGTTCCACGTTGCCTGCCGCAAAGCCGGCCTGAAAGACGAGCGCCCGCGCGTCAGCTCCGCGCATTTTCGACGCGTGGAGAAAAGCCAATTGGAGTTTTTCTAACGACGGGGACTCGGCTCGTCCTCTCTCAGCTCAGAAAGGTTGTTACTTTTTTGAACTGGCGGACATTCTTTGGTGAATGGACGAGACTGATCTCGAATTACTGCGGCAGTATAGCGAGGACAACTCGGATGGGGCGTTCGCGGCCCTCGTGAAGCGCCATGTCAACCTCGTCTATTCATCCGCGTACCGCGCGGTGGGCGCGGCGCACGCCGCCGAAGAGATCGCGCAGGCGGTCTTCATCATTCTGGCCCGAAAAGCTCGCTCGCTTCGAAAGGGAACGATTCTCTCCGGCTGGCTCTATCAAACCGCGCGGCTGACTGCGGCGAATTATCGGCGCACCGAGAGCCGCCGGGCGCAGCGGGAAAGGGAGGCGCAAATGCAGTCACAGCTCGGCGAAGACGAATCGGAACGGTGGCCGGAAATAGCTCCTTTGCTGGATGAAGCGATGGGCGGGCTGAGTGAAAAGGACCGGAACGCCATGGTGCTCCGTTTTTTCGAGGGAAAATCCCTGAGCGAGGTCGGCCAGGCGTTCGGCACGAGTGAAGATGCGGCGAAGATGCGGGTAAATCGTGCTTTGGAAAAGTTACGAAGGTTCTATCTGAAACGCGGCGTTCAACTTTCGGCGGGAGTTCTCGCGGGAACTGTTTCTGCACACTCGGTGCAAGGCGCGCCGGCCTCCCTCGCGACGGGGATGACGGCGGCCGCGGCGACAGGATCGGCCGCCACCCTACCCATATTAACCATGGTGAAAGGCACGTTAAAGATGATGGCTTGGACAAAAGCGAAAACAGCAATGGTGGTCGGTTCGCTCATGCTGCTGGGCGGCGGCGCAACCGCGACGCTCGCGCTGCTGAAGTGGGAAGCATACAAAGCCTATCGGGGGACACCGGCGAATGCCGGTGGGGAGGCCTGGCGCAATCCAGGCAACAACTTCGCGGACGTCGAGCGAGCGGCGCCCCAGGTCCGAATACTACCGACAAAATTCCCGGGCATCCCCGAAAACCTGAAAGCCAACCCGAGCGGTCAAAAATGGATCGGCATTAATGTTCCCGTTCGAGCGATGGCCTGGGTGGCGTATGAATGCGCTCCGGCGCGCGTTCAATTCAATGGTCCGGCGCCTGAACGGCGATTCGACTTCATCACGAGCCTCAATGACGAGCCGCTGGCCGCCTTGCAAGAGGAGTTGCGGAATACAACCGGTTACTCGGGCCATCGAGAGGTCCAGGAGGCCGACGTGTTACGGTTGCGCGTTGAAAATCCGAACGCGCGCGGCTTGAACCCCGCCACGCTGGGTGGCCAGCAGAATTGGGCCATCGAAGGGCGGTACTATTGCGACGACGTGCCTCTCGCAAGCACGAACCGGTCGTTGCTCGGCCTCAGCTCCTTCCTCGAGCGGGTCCTTGGTGTGCCGATTGTCGATCAATCAGGTCTCACCCAGTACTTCAATATCGATCTCCGCTGGGATGCTCGCGACCCGAACCAGGCCGGAGCGATCAAACAGGCGCTGCTGGACCGGCTCGGATTAGCTCTTTCGCCCGGCCGGGAGCGGCTTGAAATTCTGGTGATGGAGAAAACCAAATAAGGTTCGAGTCTGCCGCGGCCGAGCGATTTTCTTCGTGACGGCCCAGTGTTCCCTCGGTCATTACATACCGTGCGAACAGCCGGAAACGGGAATACCTTCCAGTCCGGTGAGTCATGTGGACAAAACGTAAGCTCGGGGTCTTTGCCTTCGCGGGAATTCTTCTTTGCGCGGGCAGCGTTCTCTTTTTCACCCGGCCATTGACCTCTCGTTCCGTCGCGCTGAATGAGCCTGGAATTCCGTTCAAATTTCCGAGCAGTAACGATGGAACCCGAGAGCATTCGCCGGACGATCGAGATGGGAGCGGACTGGCCGGATTCACTTCGAACATTCCCATTATTGTCTTCAAAACGGTTTGGCCCGGGCCGGTCAGCACTTCGAAGAGCTACAGCCTGTTCGATATGACGATTTACAAACCGAAAGGCGGTGAACCGGCGCGGATCGGAGGGAATCCCGCGCTCACGACGCGGGTGGGCTTGCACGTGCGCGGAATGCTTTCCAGAAGCTTCCCCAAGCTTTCGTATCGCATGAAGCTTCAGCCCGAGGCCGGCCAAAAAAAGGGCAAAGACTTGCTCGGGATGCCCGCGGATGCGGATTGGGTGTTGCATGGTCCCTGGCTGGATAAATCGCTGATCCGAAATGCCTTCAGCTACGACCTGGCGCGCGCGATCGGCTGCGCCGCGATGCGCGCGCGTCCGTGCGAACTTTTCTTGAGCAACTCCGGCAAACCAGTCACCGAAGCCGATTACATGGGCGTTTACTACCTCATTGAAGATGTCGAGCGCGGCAAGGAGCGGGTAAATCTGCAAAAGCTTAGCCCCCAGCAAAACTCGGAACCGGAGATTACAGGAGGATATTTGCTGGCCTGGGATGTGGGAGAAGGAAGGTACTTGCCGTCCTGGAAATCGATTCAATTGAAATACCCGAAGCAACCTTCGCGGGCGCAAAGACTCTGGATTGACCGGGCGATTACCCGGTTCGACCACGCGCTGAAGGGACCAGACTACCGCGACTCGGTGAAAGGGTACGCCGCGCATATTGATGTCGATGCCTGGGTTAATTATATCTTGTTCGAGGAATTCATCTTCAATCTGGACGGCTATTCGCGAAGCTTTTACATGCATAAAGATCGGGCCGGGAAACTGTGGCCCGGGCCCGTCTGGGACCATGATCTCGCCATGGGCCACCAATTTCAGAACGGCACACGATTCGATGTCTGGTGGTACACACTTTCTGGCGCTCATGGATGGATCCAGCGCCTTGCGAGCGACCCAGCCTTTCGGGACCGAATGTCCCAACGCTGGGCAGCCTTGCGGAAGGGTCTGCTCAGCGACTCAGAGATCGAGCGCCGCATCGATCGCATCGCGGAACCGCTCCTTCTCGGGCCGGCCGAACGAAATTTCCAGCGCTGGGACGGTTTGAATCTTGCGCGGCCGCTGCCGAGACCCATCGACTATATCACGATCAAGACGGACACCTATCCCGAGCAAATCACGGCGATCAAACGGTTCCTGCGCGAGCGAGCGGCGTGGATGGATCGGAATCTGGGTCCATGATAGCCCCAAGAGTTCTCTTGTCGCAGAAGGCGCTGAAGTTACGCTTAACTCCGTGCAACAGACAGCAGCGATTCACCGTTATACGCTCGAAGAATACATCGCTCTGGAAAGCAGTTCGGATACGAAGTACGAATATTTTTGATGGCAAAGTGTTTGCCATGGCGCGTGGAACACCCGAGCACAGCCTGATCGGCGAATTGCGCAGGCTCTTCGCGGCGGCGGTTGCGCCGTTTACACGAGCGATCTCAAGGTGAAAATCGAACCGACGGGACTTTACACCCATCCGGATGTGGCAGTTCTGTGCGGCAAACCGCGGTGGGTTGATCCGAAGGGGGAGTGCTGGGCAAACCCGACTGCCATCGTCGAAGTGCTGTCGGCGAGCACTGAGGCTTACGATCGTGGTGCCAAATTCGAGCAATACCAGTCGATTTCCTCTCTCGCGACCTACTTGCTCATCGACGAGGATGGTCCGCGCGTTGAGCAGTTCATCCGAAAAACCAACACCGAGTGGGATTACCGGATCACCCACGGAATCGAGCCGCCTTTATCGATCAGTGCGAGTGTTCCTCGCGCCGGATCTCATGGCGAACAACGGCTTCCCGGATTTCCTGATGCACAGCAAAGCCATCCGTTCAGGGCCGCTTCTCTCAATGACAAAGTGTCCTCGATCAAAAGCGGATCCGTTAAGAATTTGACCTCGCCCAACACGAATTCGCGGAATGCCAGCAAATCCACGGTAATTCTGAGATCGATTTCCAAACCGTCTCCGCTACGCTCGCCCCACATTTCTAAAATGAACGACGGGAGATTCGCTCATCAAACCGCGATCGTCACGGGGGGAACCTCCGGGCTGGGTCGGGCGATAACCAAGCGTTTGCAAGCCGAGGGCGCGTTCGTCGCGGTGCTCGACTGTAACGCGAAGGCTTTTGACAAGCTCGCGGAGGAGTTTGGCGCGCGCGGAGCCTGTCAGGAAGTAGATTGCACGAACGAGGCGAGCGTTCGAGCCGCCGTTGAGCGCGTTTCAGCGGAGCGAGGACGCATCGATATCCTCGTGAATAGCGCCGGTGTAACCGGGAAAACGAATATCAAATCGCATGAGGTCGATCTCGCGGATTTTGAATTTGTCATGCGCACGAACGTTTATGCCTCTTTCCTGACTTCGAAATATGTGCTGCCGCCGATGGTCCGCCAGAACTACGGCCGGGTTCTCCACATCGCCTCGATTTCCGGCAAAGAGGGCAACGCCGGCATGCTCGCCTACTCGACGTCCAAAGCGGCCGTCATCGGCATGACGAAAGTGCAGGGAAAGGAATACGCGGAAACGGGAGTTACGATCAATGCGCTCGCGCCCGCGGTCATTCAGACAGCCATGGTCGCAGCTCTTCCGGAGGCCCAGGTGAAATATATGACGGATAAAATCCCGATGAAACGTTGCGGCAAACTTGAAGAAGTGGCGGCGATGGCGGCCTTCATCGTTTCGCCGGAAGCAAGTTTCACAACCGGATTCACCTTTGACCTCACTGGCGGACGGGCGGTTTATTAGACGCCAGCTACCGATGCATAACCTGCCTTACACAATGGATTGCTTCCGGAAGGGACGGAGTGACATAGCCGCTAGAAGCGTCCTGGTGCTCGCTTTTTTTGGCGCGTTCGGCGTGCTTTCAAACATCCCGGCCAACGCCGCTAAAAACGATCAATCAACTTTTCGATTCGCCGACGCGAATGGAACCGGTCTCTTCTTGTCCGAAGGCGAGCACCCGGTGCTGGTTTACAATTACGGTGTCATAACCAGCGCGGCGCTCACAAACGCCCACCACTCTTGCTACGTGCATCCGCTCTACGGGTTGGGCGGTGAGATTCTGACCGGCGATTTCCCCAAAGACCATCCGTACCATCGGGGGCTTTATTGGGCGTGGCCACACATCCAAATCGCCGGCAAGGAATACGATCTCTGGAGCTTGCGCGGTATCGAGCAAAGATTTCAACGATGGCTCGCTCGCGAGACGCGCTCTGAACTTGCGACGCTCGGCGTGGAGAACGGCTGGTTTGTGGGCGAGAAAAAGGTCATGCGCGAAGAGGTCTGGCTGCGCGTTTACGCGGCAACACCCGAAAGCCGTTCAATCGACGTCGAACTGACCTGGACTCCGCTGGACCGGCCGATCACGCTCTTCGGCGCTCCCGAAAAGAGCTACGGCGGGCTGACGCTCCGTTTTGCCGAACGATCCAAGACAGTTATCACAGTGCCAACCGGCCGGACCTCCGATGACCTGCTGATGACGAAACTTCCCTGGGCCGATTTCGCCGGAAACTTCCGCGCTCCTGAGGCGCTAAGCGGCGCGGCAATCTTTGTTCACCCGGATCATCCGGCGTTTCCACCTGAGTGGATGACCCGCCACTACGGCGTGCTCGCCGTCGGGTATCCTGGCGTGACACCGAAAATATTTGCGCCCCACCAGAGCTTAACCTGTCGCTATCGAATTTGGGTGCACCGAGGCAATCCTGAAGTGGTCGCGATCCAGCGCGCGTCCGATTCATTTTCAGCAGAGTCAAGGGGTGCAAACCACGAAACCGAACCAAAATGAAAATTCAATCAATCCGTTGCGCCGGCCTTCGCGGCGCAACCCCCGAAGGCGGCTGGAGCAACGAACTGAAGCCGGATGATTGTGTCCATACACTGATCGCGGTGCGAACGGACGAAGGGTTGACGGGCCTTGGCAGCGTCTTTACCAGCGATCACCTGGTGCGGGGCGCTTTAAAACTTTTGGAACCTCTATTGATTGGCGAGCACGCGCTTGAGCCGGAGCGGGTGAGCGAGAAGTTGCATCAGCACACGTTTTGGCAGGGCCGCGGCGGCTCCGTCACGCACACGATCAGTGGAATCGATATCGCACTCTGGGATTTGCTCGGGCAAGCGACGAATCAACCCGTTGGTCGCCTGCTCGGCGGACGTTTTCGCGAACGCGTGCGTCCCTACGCGTCTATCCTGATGGAGGAACCGGCGCGGCTGGCCGAACGTCTCCGCGCGATCAAGTCCGATGGATTTCGCGCCTTCAAAATCGGCTGGGGTCCTTTCGGACGGCGAAACTTCGCCACCGACGAATCGATCGTGCGAGCGGCGCGGGAGGCCATCGGCCCGGAATCGCTGCTGATGGTCGATGCGGGGGCCAGCGATGCTTTTTGGTCTCAAGGTTACAAATGGGCGCTGCGGACGGCGGAGATGCTCACGAATTACGACGTGACCTGGTTCGAAGAACCGCTTCCTCCGGACGCACTCCAGGATTATGTCCGCCTGCGGGAGCACAGCAGAATTCCGATTGCGGGCGGAGAAGTGCTCACGCGCCGTCAATCCTTTCAGCCGTGGCTCGAGGCGGGCGCTTTTGACATTGTCCAGCCGGACGTAACGAAAGTGGGCGGAATCAGTGAAGAACGACAGATTGCCCGCATGGCGCGTGAGCACGGAGCCAAATTCGTCCCCCATGGTTGGAACACCGCGGTGGGGCTCGCCGCCGACCTGCACTTAGCCTCCGCCTTTCCCAATACCGATCTGGTCGAATATCTAAACGGCTCACCATTTATCGACGAGATCGTCTCTGAACCGTGGCGCCTCGACGCTGACGGCCTGTTGCCCATTCCCGCGAAGCCAGGCCTCGGGATTACTTTGAACAAGGACGTGCTCGCCAAATATACGCGCGGCGATAACTTATTCGACGGCGATTTCCCCAAGTGAGTGGAGAAAATCCACAACTCCCCACGAGCCTGAAGCAGAGCGTGGCTATGACGGCTCGGGGCCGGGTATTAATGAAATGAAAGGCGGTGAATGGGTCGCCTGCACCGGCCTGTCCCCGATCTTCGTCGCTCTCGACACGGTTGCGGCTCAATCGTAAAAGAGCGGAATGAAAGCGATTCGTGTGACTGCTCACGGGGGCCCGGAAGTTTTGAAGCCTGAGGAGATGCCGGCACCGGAGCTCGGCCCCGGACAGGTGCTGGTTCGGGTCCGCGCCGCCGGTGTGAACCCGGTGGATACGTACATTCGCGCCGGGGCCTATTCGATTTCCAATCTGCCCTACACTCCCGGTTTTGACGCTGGGGGCGAGATCGAAAAGGTCGGACCGGAGGTAACGGCCTTCAAGAAGGGTGACCGCGTTTACACGAGCGGAAGCATCTCCGGAACATATGCCGAGTTCGCGCTCTGCAACGTGAGCACGGTTCACAAGCTTCCGCCAAAGATTTCTTTCGCGGAGGGCGCGGGTCTGGGCGTGCCCTATGCCACCGCCTATCGCGCGCTCTTTCATCGGGGCCGGGCGGTCGCGGCGGAGACACTGCTGGTGCATGGCGCGAGTGGCGGTGTGGGAACCGCCGCGATCCAATTCGCGCGCGCGGCCGGGCTGACCGTGATCGGCACGTCCGGCAGCGAGAAGGGGCGAAAACTGGTGCTCGAAAACGGCGCGCATCACGCCCTGGATCATCACTCCCCAGGTTTTAATGATGAACTGATGCGCCTGGCGCAGAACCGCGGCGTCGATCTCATTCTGGAAATGCTCGCCAACGTGAATCTCGGAAAGGACCTGGCGCTGCTCGCCAGGTTTGGCCGCGTGGTGGTGATCGGCAGCCGTGGCAAAGTGGAAATTAACCCGCGGGACACGATGAGCCGTGATGCCTCGATTCACGGTATGACCCTCTTCAACGCGACGGAGAGCGAATTAAAAAGTATTCACGCGGGCATCTACGCCGGATTGGATAACGGGAGCCTGCGCCCCATTGTCGGGAAAGAGATGCCGCTGTCCGACGCGGCGCGAGCACACGTGGAAATCCTCGAACCGGGCGCGTCCGGCAAAATTATTTTGGTCCCGTAACGGGAGGGCCGGTCGGGTGTCTAATGCCATGAACCGTTCATGACATTTCTCCCCGTTGTTGCACGCGAGATGACCGTGCTGGCCCGGCGCAAGAGCACCTATTGGTCTCGCGCCGCCGCCTCGATTATTGCGGTCCTGGTCATGTTCTGGGTCCTGCTCGTTTCCGCTTCCCGCGTTTCCTTCGCGGAGATGGGCAGCTCCATGTTCCTCGTCTTGTCGTCGCTCTGTTTTGGCTTCGCCCTCTTCGTGGGCATGCAGGCAACCGCTGATTGCCTGAGCGAAGAAAAACGCGAAGGAACGCTCGGCCTTCTGTTCCTGACCGACCTCACCGGAATGGATATCGTTCTCGGCAAACTCGCGGCCTCCTCTCTCAATGCGGGTTTCGCGTTCCTCGGAGTGATCCCAATGCTTTCGCTCGCGATGCTGTTGGGCGGAGTTTCGTTCGTTCAATTTGGGCTTATTGCATTAGTCCTTCTGAACACGATGTTTCTCTCGCTGTCTCTAGGCGTCCTCGTTTCCGCCCTGAGCAAAAACGAGCGGAAGGCCATGCTCGGTTCCTTTCTTGCCATCTTCTTGGTTACCGCGCTCCCGCTGCTCTCGGTTTATGCGTTTGCGAATTTCCGGGGGCCTTTTTTGAATGAACCACTATGGCCCTTTTCGCCCAGCCCATTCTTCGGTTTCGCCTGCATTCATATCAGAAGTTCGCTCATCCCTTTTCCCACGATGCCATTCGCCGGCTCATTGCTCCTTCAGCACCTCCTCGCCTGGGCTTGCCTTTTTTCCGCCAGCCGAATTCTACCCAACTGCATTAGCGACCTTCCCGCGAAACGTTTTGTCCGGCTTCGCGCCGCCTTTCACGATTACGTTTTCGGAAAGCTCGAGCAGCGAAAAAGGCACCGCGCCGAATTGCTCGACCGCAACGCCTTTTTGTGGCTGGCCTCGCGCGAACGAGTGAAGCCGAAATACGCCTGGGTCGTCCTGGCCTTTTTTGTCGGGCTCTTTGTCTGGGTCTATCTGCAATTCCCCAATATGATTTTCGACGCGCCCGTCGCGCTCTCCATCATCTTTCTCACTCAATTCATTTTCAAAATCTGGACCGCCTCCGAAGTCTGCAGCCGTCTCATTGAAGATCGCCGCAGCGGCGCCCTCGAACTGCTGCTCTCCTCGCCCTTGAGTGTGCGTGCCATCGCGCAAGGCCAGGGCCTGGCTTTGCGGCGGATTTTCCTGAAACCAGTCGCGGCTCTCGTCATCTCGGAAATGGTTCTCATGTTCCTGGTCCTCAATAGCCTTGCCGGAGGGCGAGCGACCGTCGAGATCATCAGCAGTTATCTCATCGCCACGACTTCGCTCCTTCTGGACTTATGGGCTTTGAAATGGGTGGGGCTCTGGCTTTCCCTCTTCGGCAAGAGCATCGAACGCGTTCTCATCGCCACCGTGGCGCGCGTGCTCGCTCTGCCGTGGCTTTGCTTTGCCATCGCGGCCGGAATCGTGGGCGCGATCCGCTATTTTCAGGACAAGAGTCTGGGCGAAGAGGAAACTCTTCTGGCCTGGTGGCTCATCGGCGCTCTCTTTTCGCTCGGCCTCGGTTTTTCCGCGCGGCTCCGTTTCCTGAACTATTTCCGCGTAATAGCCGGAGAAGGCTTCGATCTTCGCGCTGCGCCCGGATTGTTCCGAGCGAAGAAAAATCCGTCCACGCCGCGCGAACCTTCAGGCCTCCCGGCCGTTTTGCTTCGGCACTGGTTTTTCAGCGGCGCGACCGCAGTAATTCTGATCGCCTTCGCGGTCGTCTGGGGCCGCCAATTTTACTGGAAGCGCCAGGTCCGTTCCGAACTTAACCGCGTTCAAGCCAATCAACTTCCAGCGACCGGGGCGCAACTGGCGGCCTACTATCCCATGCCGTCCGCGCGCGAAAATGCCTTTGCCAGCCTCTCGCCGAACGTCGCGGCCATCCCGGCCCGCGGAATGGGCTCGTCGCGAATTCTCTGGGGGCCCATGGCCTTTTCCACGCGTTCACTCGGCGGCACGGACGAAAATGAGATCGAGCGCTTGCGGCCATTCGTGCGAGGCATGAAAAAAGAACTCGACGCGCTGCATGCGCTCGGACGGTTTAAGAAGGGATATCTTGATCCAGCCCAGGACGACTGGAATTTCAGTCTGCGCGCCTCCGGCTACGTGGATCTCGTTTGGGCGGAACTGCAGGTAAATTATTTCGACGAGAATTTTCCCGCCGTTTTCACCGATCTTGAAACCTTGATTCAGTTGGCCCGATTATTTCGTCAACAGCCCTCGGCCCAGGCCCAAAATGTTTGCGCCGAAGCTTTGCATCTCG
>DASYTB010000091.1:0-4100 GCA_036002705.1 Verrucomicrobiia bacterium | reverse complement strand
ACTTCTCCATGGCACTGTTACTTATCTGACTGAACTTCCCGGCCCTGTCAAACCGCCCGCCATCGGGCGCGCCGGCTGTTACTTGAAACACCAAAGAAAGCCTTTTGTCTCGCCCGAAACGGCCGATTTGGATTTCATATCGTGGATGCCGAACGTGAAATCCGAACGGGTGCGCGCCAGATTGCCTTCGAAAGATTGAACCGCCAGTTGTTTGCCCTCATGCGCCGCCGCACATTCCGCCAGATCAAAGCCGCCTCGCCGGCGGGCCACCATCATAATGTCTATGTCGTATTGCTGGCGCCGGGGGTGGCGCGGCTTCGCGAGGTTCGGGCGGCAAATCCAAAGCGCAACCCCAAGCTGCCGTGCGTTTATGTCGGGATGAGCGGGCTCGCGCCTGAAGAACGATTCAAGAATCACAAGCAAGGGATCAAAGCCGCCAAAGTCGTCCGGCTTTATGGCGTCCGGCTCATGCCCGAGCTATACGAAGTTTTCAATCCCATGCCCTTCGAAGCTGCTCTTCAAATGGAATCCGAACTCGCGGAAGACCTCCGAGCGCAAGGCTATACTGTGGCGGGTGGACATTAAAAAACCGAGCCGCGAAATCCTAAAGGCTTATCGTCCGCTGGCTAACTCATAGGCGAAGCGCGCGATCAGTATCAGCACGACCGCGATGAAGAATCGGCGAACGAACTCACTCCCTTTGAGAATCGCCATGCGCGACCCGAGAGCGGCGCCAGCGCCGTTGGCCAGGGCGAGAGGAATCGCATAGCGAAAGTATATATTTCCCGTGCGAGCAAACCAGAGAATCGCGGCTACATTCGTCGAAAAATTGACCACTTTGGCGCTGGCGGACGCGAGCAGGAAATCGAATCCGAAGAGGCCCACGAACGCGATGATCAGGAACGTGCCGGTTCCGGGGCCGAAGAAGCCGTCATAAAAACCAATGGCGCTGCCGACCGCCAGTGCCGCCGGGAGTTGCCAGGCTTTCGGGAGGTTCAAATGACGGGCCGGTGCATTTTTATTTCGCGCGGCCGTATAAACTGCCACCAGAATGAGCAGAACCAAAATTACCGGCTTGATAACTTTTGGATCCAGCAGCGAAACGGTCCTGGCACCCAGAAAGGAAAATACAAAAGCAGCCAGCGCCGTCGGAAGAAGAATGCCGAAATTCAACCGGACCTTGCGGACGTACTGCCAGGCCGCCATGGAAGTCCCGCAAACGGCCGCCAGTTTGTTCGTGCCCCAAACCGGAGCAACATTCGCGGTAACGGCCGGAGGCAGAAAGACAAACAGCGCGGGAACCTGGATCAATCCGCCACCACCGACGATTGAATCAACGAACCCGGCCAGAAAGGCAAAAAAGAGGAGCCAGAGCATGGACCGATTATGCTCCGTGCGCGCGGCCCTGGCAGGCGCTCGAATTTGCGGTTCGCCACATTTGGCGCAGCAGCATTCCGGGAATGTCACAATGAGGAAAGGATAAAAAGGCCTCTGTCATTTGGATTTTACTCGGCGGGTGACCGACTTAGCGGGCCGAGCTGCCTGCGGCTAAGACATTTGCCGATGGGCGACTCGGCCCGGCAAACGCGAGCCGGGGAAGGAACGATAAATGGCCGACCAGTTGCTTGATTGACCGCATGCGTCGTCTGAATGCACAGCGTCCAAGAGAGGTTGACTTTCGGTCTGCAAAAGCACATCTTGATCAGCAACGCGGGACGGGTGAAGTTCCCCTCTCCTCCCGCGGGTTTTCGGAAGGTCGTGTGATATCCCTTTCAGACATCGGTGCATCCACCGACGTGAATGCGTTTTTCGTTTCATCGAACGAAACGGCGATGTCGTCTCATGTACAGGAACAAGTTGAAGACGCAGCACTGTTGGACGCCTACTCGAACGCTGTTGTCTCGGCGGCGGAAGCCGTCAGTCCTTCGGTTGTACAAATTGTAACTCATAAGCGGTCACGCGGGTCAAATGATGTGAGGTCCGAAGCAGCGGGTAGTGGGTCCGGCTTCCTGATCAGTCCGGATGGATTGCTTTTGACGAACAGCCATGTGGTCCATCATGCCGATAAGGTTGAGGTGGTGCTGGCGGATGGCCGTCGGCCGGACGCAACTTTGGTCGGCGAAGATCCGGAGACGGACATTGCTGTCCTGAGGGTGTACGCGCCGAACTTGAAGCCCGTGTTGCTTGGAGACAGCGCGAAGACCCGAGTTGGCCAGCTTGCGATAGCCATAGGGAATCCTTATGGATTCCAATACTCGGTGACGGCTGGAGTGGTGAGCGCCCTAGGTCGTTCACTGCGAGCCACATCGGGGCGGCTCATTGACAATGTGATACAAACAGATGCCGCTTTAAACCCGGGAAACTCGGGCGGACCGCTGGTGAATTCGCGGGGAGAAGTGATCGGCGTGAACACGGCTGTTATCCTGCCTGCACAAGGCATCTGTTTTGCTATAGGGATTAACACAGTCAAACATGTGGCCGGTTTTTTGATCCGCGACGGCAAGATTCGTCGCAGTTACGTGGGCGTAGCGGGTCAAACTGTCCCAATCCACCGAAGGATCGTTCGCTTCTATCAGTTGCCTGTCGAATCCGCCGCTTTGGTGACCGGCGTCGAACGAAATAGCCCGGCGGAGCTTGCGGGGCTGCAGGAGGGTGACCTGATCTTTGAATTTGATGGAGAAGTGGTGAGCGGGGTGGATTCTCTGCACCGCTTGCTCATGGGTGAGAGAATTGGGCGAAGTTTGCCCGTCAGATTGATCCGAAGAACGGAAAAGCTGACGATCTCCCTAACGCCCGAAGAGTTGAGGAACTAATCGTCTAAATAATTTTGAGACTTTTGCGTCTAATCGGTGTCCCTGATCCGTAGAGACGAGGAAGCTCTCGCTGAGCCGACAAAATATGAAACTGAAACTGAAAAAAGCGTCTGGAACTCGCAAAACCGCCTCTGCCAAGGTGGTGGAACGTCCCGTTAGCCGCGCGATGGTCGCGGCAGGACGCGCCGCTCTGGTGCCGAGCCGTGCTCTATCGGTGAAGACGCCGGCCAGGGTTCGGGTGATTAAACCGCGCGTCGTCGAGGTTCGCCCGGCCCGGAAGCCCGCGCTGCCCGGGAAGGCGGCGGTTTTGGCGGCCTTGCGCAGAAAGGAACGCGCGCAGCGCCTCGCCCTGGATGAAGCCAAAGCGCGGGCTGTCGCCGCGACTCCAGTCATCGCGAAGCAGGAAGATGCTCCTGTGGTCGAGAGCAATATCGTCCCGCTGCCGGAGAATCTGGACCCGGAGAACGAAGAGCCGACGCAGGAAGCCCTGGCCAAGGAAACCGACGTCCGTCCGGTGACGATGGAGGAAATCCGCCAGGCCTACGACGGCGACACGGCCTATCAACTTTATCTGAAGGAAATCGGCCAGACCGCGCTCCTGACGATCGAGGAGGAGAACGCTCTTGCCGCCCGCATTAAGCGGGGCGACAAAGCCGCGCGCGAGCGGATGATCAAGGCGAATCTTCGCCTGGTGGTCAAGATCGCTCGCGACTACGAAGGTTACGGCGTGCCTCTGCTCGATCTGATCAGCGAGGGAAATATCGGGCTGATGAAGGGTGTGGAGCGTTTCGACCCAACGAAGGGAGCGAAGCTTTCGACCTACAGCGCGTGGTGGATTAAGCAGGCGATCAAGCGGGCCTTGGCCAATCAAGGCAAGACCATCCGGTTGCCGGTGCACGTGGTGGACAAGCTGTTTCACATCCGCCGCGCGGAAGCTCGCCTTCAGGAGGCGTTCGGACGTGAAGCCACGGACGAGGAAATCGCGTCCGAGCTCGACACGACTCCGGAGAAAATTCGTGAGTTGCGGACGGCTTCGCAGCGGCCAGCTTCCCTGGAAGCGCCGCTCGGTTACGATAGCGACAATCGCGTCGCGGACGTGGTGGCCGATGATAACGCCGAGGATCCTTACGATGAACTCGAAGGCAAGGCGAACACCGCCATGTTGCGCGAGGTCATGAAAGATCTCGATCCGAGGGAGGTAACGATCCTTCGTTACCGCTTCGGTCTGGACGGCGACGATGAAAAAACGCTCGAAGAAGTTGGCCGCAAGTTCGGCCTGACCCGCGA
>DASYTB010000090.1:0-3958 GCA_036002705.1 Verrucomicrobiia bacterium | reverse complement strand
GATAACTCATGGTCCTCGGCCGCAGAAATTGAGTTCGGACATTCGCGAAGAGATGTGATTCTGAGGACGACCGACCCGAGGCGTAAATCCTATTGTGATTGTCCCGCCGCCGGTGCGCCGCACACTGTCACCAGCTTTTTACAGGGCATTATCAAAGGACGGGGCCCACTCCCTTATCGCTCGGCGTGTATCACCTCGCCGGCCGGATATTTCTTTTCGATCAAAATAGAAACAATCAATAGGGCGATGTCTTCCGGAGTGCTCACTTTACCCCATTTTGATTCCTTCCGAACCTGCTCTTTCAATTCCTCCGTCATCCACCCGGTGTCAGTCGGCCCCGGATCGAACGCGTTTATTGTGATGCCGCACTTGGCAAGTTCAGGGGCGAGTTGCGGCGCCAGCATTTCGAGCGCGGCCTTCGTGATGGCGTAGGGAATTTTCTGGCCACCCATGCTTCCAAGGGATTGCCCCGAAGTCATGTTGATGATGTGCCCGGCCTTTCCTCTTTTGACGAATTCCTTACACAGCATCGCAACGGCGCGAACATTCACCGCGTAGTGTTTGTCCAGAATTTTTGGCGAGAGCTCGACAAATTGGACTGCAAAATCATGACAGGCGTTATTGACGAGTATGGAAGGTGTGCCCAGTTCATTCTCAACCGCTTGAAAAAGTTTCTCGGTGGAATCGGGAACCGATAAGTCAATCTCAACGATTCCAACCCGCACACCGAATTGAGACAATTCGGCGGCCATACCGGCGGGGTCGTTCTCACTATTTTCGGGATGAGTTTCTTTGTCGTATTGCTGCCAGTAGGTAAAAAACACGTCGCCGCCGTTCTTCGCGATTTCCCGGCAAATCGCCGCGCCAATTCCGGCGCGCCTCCCGGTGCCTGTAACTAATGCAATTCTGCCTTCCAGTGGTTTCGTGCATTCCATTTTCATTTCTTTTGCAAAACAGGGATAATCGTTTCGAGTTCGAGCAAGCGCAATTCGAACCTAATGGCAAATCTGGCCGCAGCCGCGTAACCGCCGCTGTAACTGCTTGCCCAGGGATTCGACCACCCCGCTGCCGCGCGGCGCGCCGGCTCGCTCCATCGCCTGGTAATGCAAATGGTCACGCTCGTCCGGCGACGTCGCCAAAAGCGCGGCGACTGACCGGTTTCGGTTTGACAGCGCGAAAAAGAACCTCCCACCGGCAATTCAGCGCGCCTATTTCGAGGTTGCTGTCGCGCAGCGAGGAAAGCACAAGAGATAAAATGAATCCGAAAGTTATTTCATTATTATTCGTGTCGCTCCTCCTTCTGGCTCGGTCGCGCGGGATCCCGCCCGGCGACGCACCACCGTTGCCTTTGACCGGCAAGCGCATCGTCAAAGTCTCGATAGAGCCGCAACTCCAAGCCGCCATCGCTGACCTGCAAAATGGCGACACCATTCTTCTGGCGGACGGCGTTTACGATCTTACCAGCAGCCTCTTTGTTAACGGGAAGAATGACATCACGATTCGAGGCAGCGCCGGCAGCACGAACGTGATTTTGGCGGGAAAGGGCATGGATAACCCGAATTTCGGCGCCGCGCGTTTTGGTGTCTGGTCGAACGGAACGAATACGACGATTGCGCATCTCACCATTCGCGATACGTACGACAATCCGATCATTTTCAATTCGCCCGCTCAATCGCCGCGCGTTTATTGCGTGCGTCTGCTGAACGCGGGATCGCAATTCATTAAATCCAATCCCACAGACGTGAATGCCGGGAAGGGGGTGAATAACGGCGTGGTCGAGTATTGCTGGCTTGAATACTCGGGGAGCCCGCCCCACGATCACGGCGCGGGCGTTGGCTACTTCAACGGCATCAGCGCCCATGCTGCGCAAAACTGGATTGTTCGCGGCAACGTTTTCAAGAACCTGCACAACCCGGATGATGCCGCTTATCTGTGGAATCCCGCGGTGCTTTTCTGGCGGCATTCTGCCGGGACCATCACCGAACGAAACACGTTCATTAATGTGGATCGCGCCATCGCCTACGGCCTCGGCAACACCACGCCTTATTTCGACCACGCCGGCGGTGTGATCCGAAACAATTTTGTCTATCTCGCGCCCGGCTTTTTTAGCGCGTCCCGAAAAGCGGGCTCGGACGGTTCGATCATCGCCTGGAATTCCCCGGGCACGCAGATCGACCATAATACCGTGATGGTGAATGGCAACGCGTTCAATTCCATTGAATTTCGTTTTCCCACGACGACCAATGCGACCGCGCGCAATAATCTCGCCGATGCTCCAATTCACCTTCGCGAAAACGCCGCGGCGGCTCAGAGCGGCAACATTCTGAACGCCATCCAGGGTATGTTCGCCAATCCCGCCGCCGGCAACCTGCACTTGCGCACGACCGCGACCAACGCCATCGACAAAGCCGCCAACCTCAACACGGTGACCAACGATTTCGATGGCGATCCGCGGCCGGTGGGTCGGAAGTCTGATATCGGCGCGGACGAATTCACGACCGGCACATGGTCGGACGACTTTTCCGAAAAACGTTTTGGGAATGGAACGGCCCGGTGATCGCAATTACTTCTCCGTGAAGTGGACGGCTGGTGCGACTCTACTGTCGCGCAAGATTTCCGGCGCATGCGCGCCGGGAAGTGGCGTGTGATGCGCTGGCGCTTTCTTACGGCGAAAAAAGCGTGCCATGTCAGACTCTCGCCACAGCCAGTTCTCAAAAATAAGGCCACTATTCCGTGTCCCCCGAACGGGAGAGACTTTGCGCTTCTCAACCTCGCGCCTTCTCTCTATCGTCTCCCCATCGGCACCGGGATTTGTGAGGATACTTGTCATCGTTAATCTCTTTCCACCGCTGCACGCGGGCACCTTTGAATTCCGCTGTGAAGCCGTGACGGCTCTTCTGCAAAAGCGCGGGCACGAGATCCACGTTCTCACCTCCAAGTATGGGTTAAATACGGAGCAGCGCGATCCGGAGATCGCGCGCCGCTTGATCCTCAACGGACGTTATGAACAGCCGCTCGTAACGGGCTTTGGCGATCTAAAGCAAATCGAGGAACACAATAATGATGTCGTTCGCGAAACGATTCAGAGCTATCAGCCGGAGCTGATTTACGTTTGGAGCTTGCAAGGTATCTCCAAGTCCATCGTCTTCACCCTGCGCAATACGAAAATTCCGACGGTCTATGATGTCGCGGACGATTGGATCCTCCACGGCTTGCGCGAAGACCCGTGGCTGCGTTGGTGGAACCGGCCCAAAGCTCCGGTGTTCGGCGGAATCTGGCGATCCATGCTCGAACTGACTCGTCAGCGCGATAAGATCAACGCCCGAATCCCCACCCAGTTAACCAAGGGCTACGACCGCGTGCCTGAAGTCTATGGCGACCCCATCAATTTGGAGATCGCGGATTCGGTGCAGCCCGGCTCGATCGGCGCCTTCCATTTCGACCGGCTTTACTTTTGCAGCCAGGCGCTCAAAGAGGAAACCGACAACGCCGGTTTCCGAGTCGCGCACGCGGAAGTGATTTACCCTGGCATTCCCACCGAAAAGTTTTGGACCGAACCAAGGCCGGTTGTGGCGACTCCAAAAAAATTTCTCATCGTTTCGAGGCTCACCTCAAAGAGCGGTGTCATGACGGCTCTCCAGGCCGTGAAGCTCGCGCGCGAAAATAATGTTCCGGCAAATTTGAGCGTTTACGGGCGCGGCGAGTCTGAGCAAATGGCCCAGATGCGTTCCTACGTCATCCAGCATAGCTTGCCGGTCGAGTTCCTGGCCGTCTCGAATCAGCAGAAGGACCTCGCGCAGATTTACCGCCAGCACGATGCCTTTATCTACTGCGCCGAATGGGATGAGCCATTCGCGGTCACGCCGCTCGAGGCCATGGCCAGCGGCATCCCTGTCATTGCCGCGGGCTCCGGCGGCGTTCGCGAATTGCTGCGCTCGGGCGAAAACGGCTGGGTTTA
>DASYTB010000089.1:0-3544 GCA_036002705.1 Verrucomicrobiia bacterium | reverse complement strand
GTGCTCAATTTCGGCACTCGCCAGTTGTGCGGCATGACCGCGCCCAACGTGAAAAAGATCGCGGTGGAACTGGCCGACGCCATCAAGTTTTTCGAACCGCGGATTTCCGCGCAGGGTCTCCAGATCCAGGCAGACCTGGAGAGAAACAGCATCACCTTTTCTGTGCAAGGACAACTTTGGAGCAACCCCATTCCTGAACATCTTCACGTGCGGACAACGGTCGATTTGGAAACAGGCCGCTCGATCCTCGGAGATTCCTCAAATGGATGAGCGGCTGCTAGATCTCTACAACACGGAACTGCGCCATCTTCGCGAAACGGCCGGGGAGTTCGCCCGCGAATTTCCGAAAATTGCCGGCCGCCTTTCCCTGGATGTCGATGCGAAGGAGGCCTGTCCCGATCCTTACGTCGAGCGTCTGATGGAAGGTTTCGCCTTTCTTGCCGCGCGGGTCCACTTGAAGCTGGATTCGGAATATCCGCGGTTCACGCAGGGAGTTCTCGAGACGGTCTATCCGGACTATCTCTGCCCCATTCCTTCCATGGCGATTGTCCATTTTGAGCCTGAAGAACAGGAAGCAGGGCTCGCGCCCGGATTTGTCCTGCCGCGCGGCACGCTTTTGCGCAGTCAATTGGCCAAGGGCGAACGGACGGCCTCCACATTTTCCACGGCACATGCGGTTCGGCTGTTGCCTTTGAGCGTGACGGAGGCCCGGTATTTCACCCGTGACATCGCGGAGCTGAAGCTGCCCCCCAATGTCTCGGCCCGCGCGGCGTTACGCATTCGTCTGCGCAAGACGATTGCCAATCCTTTCCGGGAAATCAAAGCAGACCCGCTGGCCTTCCACATTCGGGGTGAAGGCGAGCTGGCCAGCCAGATTTACGAACAGATCTTCGCGCACCGAAAGCGGGTGTTGATCCAATCTCCGCTGCCCGGCCGGCAGACCGTGGCTGATTTAGGGCCGGAATGCATTCGGCGTGTCGGCTTTGGCAGTAACGAGGCGCTCCTCCCGCCGAGCCCGCGCGGCTTTGAAGGTTATCGATTGCTCCGCGAGTATTTTGCCTTTCCTCCGCGTTTTCTCTTCTTTGAACTCGCTCATTTTCAGGAAGCCTGGGCCCGAATTCCGGGCAATGAAGTGGATCTTATCATTCTGCTCGATGAACAGGACGAACGATTGGTCGCGCGAGTCGATAAAACCTGCTTTGAACTTTTTTGCACGCCCGTCGTTAACTTGTTCGAGAAAACCCTGGATCGAGTGCGCATTACCGAAAAGGCCTCCGAGTACCATGTGGTGCCAGATCGCAATCGTCCGCTCGATTTCGAGGTCTATCAGATTTCTTCGGTCACGGGTTACGGTGAAACGCCGGATCAGGAGCGCGCGTTTCATTCGTTTTATCACGCGCGCGATACCGATCTGGAAAGCAGTGCTTATTATTCCGTGCAGCGTGTCCCGCGCTTGTTCAGTGATCGCGAGCGGCTGACCCGCCGCCGCTCTTCCTATGCCGGAACGGATGTTTATATTTCCATTGTTGATGCCGATATGGCCCCGCATCACCCGGAACTCACCGAGCTGGGAGTCCGTGCCTGGTGCACCAACCGACATTTGCCCATTCAAATGGCGAAGGCGATCGGCCAAACCGATTTTACCACGGAGCTGAGCGCCCCCATCGGCGCCATTCGTATTCTGCAAGGTCCGACCTTGCCCCGGCCCAGCGTGGTGCTCGCCGGGCAAAACGTGGACAGCCCGGAGATTCCCTCTGGCCGTTACGCCTGGCGTGTGATCAGCCATCTCTCTTTGAACTATCTCTCGCTGCTGGATAGCGGCCAAAGCGTTGAAAGCGGCGCGGAAGCCTTGCGCGAGCTCCTCAAGATTTATTCCGACCCGCGAGACCGCCAGATGCTCAAGCAAATCGACGGCCTCCGCTCTGTGAGCCATCGCCCCATCCTGCGGCGGATCGAAACGCCCGGGCCGATCGCTTTCGGACGAGGCCTGGAAATCACTGTGAATTTCGACGAAACTTCGTTCGAAGGACAAGGCGTGTTCGTTTTGGGCGCGGTGCTCGAGCAATTCTTTGCCCGCTATGTATCCTTGAATTCATTTACCGAGACCGTCATCACCACCCAACAACGCAAGGAGATCATGCGATGGCCGGCGCAGATGGGAAAACGACAGATTCTTTGATCCAACGCCTGCAATCCTCCCCGGAGATGTTCGATTTCTTTGCGGCGGTGCGGCGCATCCAAAGCCATTTTCGCGCGCAACCCCGCGTGGGCCGGTCGATTTCCCCATCGCAGGACCCCGTTCGTTTCGCCCAAAATCCATTTCTGGAATTCGCTCCCTCTACGCTCGAGGCCTTCCAGGTCCGCGCTGAGGAAAAGCCGCCCGTTTTGTTTTCGCGGCATTTCGGTTTGTTCGGTCCGAATGGTCCGCTGCCTCTCTGTCTGACCGAATACGCGCGCGACCGTATTCTCCACCACGGAGACCAAACCTTCGCCGCGTTCTGCAACGTCTTTCATCACCGTCTCTTTTCCTTTTTCTTCCGCGCCTGGGCCGACGCGCGCAAAGCGGTGGACTTTGATCGTCCGGATGACCAGAAGTGGACCCATTTTGTCGGCGCCGTCGCCGGCACGGGCATGAACAGCCTGCTGGGCCGCGATTCCATCCCCGATCGCGCGAAGCTCTACTACTCGGGCCGTCTCGCCAGCCAAACGCGGAATGCCGAAGGGCTCGAAGCCATCGTCCGGGACTTCTTTGGTGTTCGGACCGACCTGCAAACTTTTGTCGGGCGCTGGGTGAACCTGCCTTCGGATTCGGTCTGCCGGTTGGGTCAATCGCCCGCCACCGGCCAGCTCGGTTCCACGACCATTGTCGGTTCGCGCATTTGGAGCGGACAACTCAGTTTTCGGTTGCGCCTCGGTCCGATGAAATTCGCCGCCTTTAAGCGCCTGCTCCCATCCAGTCCTGGCGCTCGCCGCCTCGCCGATTGGGTGAAGCTCTATTGCGGCAGCGAGTTCATGTGGGACGCCCAACTCGTGCTGGAACGCGCCGAAATTCCCGCCGCGCAATTGGGAGTCGCCACGCAACTAGGCTGGACAAGTTGGCTCAAAACGCAACCGTTTCAAAAAGATGCGGAAGACGTGGTGATTTCATTTGGGAGTTAGATCGGAGCCCATGAAACATTTGAATTCAAATCGCAGGAGAGGACGGAAGGAGAATTTGTCCCGAAGGGATATCCCCAGAATAGTCCGGCGTTTTAACGCCGGGTTTGGGGTACGGGCATTTGGGTGGGGCAAATATCCAGCGCCTGCGACCGGCTCGGTCGCGGAGCGACCAATCGGTGGTAGCCGTGGGCTTCAACCCACGGGTCGGAGGATGAAAGAGGGCTCGCCTCGCGGAGCGACGCTTGGGAAGCATTGTAATTATCGGGCTGCCGAACCTCGCCAAACCACTCTTCCACAACGGAACTTCATCGCCCCGAAACCTGCGCTACTTCTCACCTCTCACTGAAAACTTTATGGCTGAAATAAAACGCTCCACCCTTTTCGG
>DASYTB010000088.1:0-13467 GCA_036002705.1 Verrucomicrobiia bacterium | reverse complement strand
GGGGCATGACGACGAAGGGCTACGGTGTTACGATTGCAGTTGTTTCAGGTACCAGCGGATGAAGGCATCCACGTTGTATTCTTTGTAGGTGGAGTAGGGCCCGGGAGTATAAGCGCTGGAATTCACGCCGCGCTGCTGCCGTTCGCAAATTTCCCAGTCCTGCTCGGATGTGAGTTGCCAGAAGGGCATCAGTTTCGCCAGATCGTAATCGCGTCCCTCGACGGCATTTTGCTCCACCAGCCACCAGACTCGGATGGCGGTGAGTTCCGGGCCGAGCGGTAGCAATCGCGTGCTTACCCCATGATCGCAACTGGAATGATTCCAGAAATTCGGAAGCGAGCGCATGCGAACCGTGCCGACATCCGGATCACGATAATCGCCCATGAGAGGCGCGACCTGAGAACCGTCCATCGTTTCGCTGACGTAGCCATCGACCAGCGGGGTGCGGTTCGTGGAAAACCAAATGTTTCGCTCGACGTCGGGAAAGGTCGTCATGCCGGTTTGCTTATGGCTCACGGACAGTCCGCTGGCCGCCCATTTCGCTTCGCTTCGGCTGACCGCCGCGGCGATCTGTTCGCGAATCTTCGGCGTGGTATCGTCCGCATTATAGTGATCGAAGTTGGCTTTGATGTACTGCGGGTGATTCGTGTTGCAATGAAAGCATTCGCGATTGTTCTCCCACACCAGTTTCCAGTTCGCCTTGACCAGGTAATCAACCGCTTTGGCTACCCTGGCGCGACCGAGACCTTGCGGACGAGCCACCGCGCTGAGCACTTCCTGCGCTCTCTCAAAATCCAGGGGCTCCTCCGCCAAACTGATGTAGATCAAACCTGCAACCTCGCGCAGAGCGACCGGATGCAGACCCAGCTCGGATTTCGGCAAATCCTCCTGCATCCCCGGCGCATGAACCAGCCCGCCATCAAGCCCGTAGGTCCAGCGATGGTAAGGACACGCCAAATGCCGAACCTGGCCGCGCTCTTCCTCGCAAATTAACGATCCCCGATGCCGGCAGACGTTATGCATCGCGTGCGCCTCGCCATTTTCGGCCCGCGCGATGACAATCGAATCGGTATCAAGCTTGACCGTGAAAAAATCGCCAACCTTCGGAATCTCGCACGAATGTCCAGCGAAGAGCCATCCGCGGCGCCAGATCCGATCCACATCGAATCGGTAGATTTCCGGGTCGGAATAAAACGGCCGGAGCAAACTATGACCGGCGGGTTGCTGGTCAATTAGTTCGCGGATACGCTCGGAAAGCGTCGAGGGCGCGATTGGTCTGGTTGCGCTGTGGACCACATCTTTCTTTCTAGAGAAAACGGACGAGCGCATCAAGGAGAACAGGGCGAGAATTGCCCCCTTCCATTTAGTGTGATACTAATGTGATACCAATCGTTCGAAGGCCACGCAAGATTCGTTATCAACGAACTGGAAAGAGCCGGTTTCGCAAACACGGCGGAAAAGGAAGCCATCGGAATTTCAAACACACCCGGCGGCTCCCGGGTAACTTTGAGTGGCAATCCTGGGGACGATGCGAAACGTTATCAGGAACGGGACGTTCAAAGGGCCTTGGACGAAGTGAAGAAATAAGGCGTATGACACAAAAAGAGATCAAAGAAAAGGCGGCACGCTACGCCAAATTTGTGGAATGGAGCGACGAAGATCGGTGTTTCATCGGTCGTTGCCCAGAGCTTTTTTCAGGGGGAGTTCATGGGACCGATGAGGCTAAAGTCTATAAAGAGCTTTGTGAAACCGTCGAGGAATGGATCGAAATCCTTCACAAGGATGGGGAACTGCCGAAATCACCGGACCCCAAAGACTATAGCGGGAAATTCGTTTTGCGCATCGAACCGGCGTTACATCGCCGATTAGCCGCCAAGGCGCTCGCTGCGGGAGAGAGTCTGAATAATTTTTGCGCCAGAGCTTTGGCGAACGCGAAACTATGACTGGAGCCAGCACAGGAGCGGATCGCCGGCGAAGGGGAGTGTCGGTGCGTGATATTAACAGGTACCGGAAACGATATCACGAACTCATTCCAAGCTGATGAGCCGCAACGATTCTTTTGCCTGATCGTGAATTAGTTGGTTTACCCCGATTCGAAAAGCCTAAAGCGGTGTTCCTAATCCACTTCGGGAGTGAACCAGCCCAGAGCCCGAGCAGCGATTTTCATTTTTGGGGCGGACCTCCGGTCTGCCGGTTCAAGGGGCCTCCGACCCGCGAAGTGAGGAAACTTCGCAACCGGCAGGTCAGGAGACCCGTCCCACAAGGTGAGAATTGCTGGCGCGGAAAGCGTGTTCGAAGCGCGCGTTTCATTTGCATTCCAGCGGGGATATGATACTTAAATCGTTCCCCTTCGCGGGGATTTACACGAGTTATGTCACAGCACCGCAGTTTAAGGGCTTCGAGCACGTTGGGTGCGAAGCGGAATGTTTTGAAGCGTTTTGAGCGCCTGGAGATTTTGAAGAAGCGCGGCCAGTGGAAAGAGGGCGATCGCGTCACCGGTCTGCGCAAGACCCGGATCCAGGCCTAATCGAAGCGCCGAAAGTTTTTCCTGGGACGGCTGGCGAGCCGTCCCATTTCTTTTATTGTACGTCATGCAAATGCGTCTGCAGAAATTCCTCGCGGACGCGGGGATCGCCTCGCGGCGGGCCAGTGAGCAGGTCATCCTGGAAGGCCGTGTGAATGTGAACGGTCACACGATCCGTGAGATGGGTTCGAAAGTGGACCCGGCGCACGACCGGGTGACCGTGGATGGCCGCGCGGTCAAAGTGAAGAGCAAGCTCTACCTGGCCATCAACAAACCCCCCGGCTATATCTGTTCGAGCGAAGACCCCGGCAACCGCAAAACGGTGCACGACCTCCTGCCCAAAGAGTGGAGGAACCTTTATTCGGTGGGCCGGCTCGATTACAAAAGCGAAGGCCTGATCTTCTATACGAACGATGGCGAATTCTCCCTCCACCTCACCCATCCCCGCTTCGGCGTGCGAAAGAAGTATCTGGTCACGGTCAAGGGAGAAGTTCGGCCCGAACAGCTCCGCACCATGGAAAAAGGGATTTATGAAGGGGACGAAGTCTTGCGGGCGGAGCGGGGCCGAATCCTCAAGAGCAATAACTCGCACAGCATGGTCGAGCTCACCTTGAACGAAGGGAAGAACCGCGAGATCCGGCGGATGTTTGAAACGCTGGGTTTCGAGGTGGAACGTTTGCAGCGGGTGCAGATCGGTCCGATCAAATTGGGGCAGCTTCCGCGGGGCAAATGGCGAACGTTGACAGGGCCGGAAATAAAAAGTTTAATGCGGGACTCGCGGGAAGAATCACCTGAAAAGAAAAGAGCGGACGATTCAATTCACCGCGAATAAGTTGATCCGATGCGCCTGAAATGCCCAATTATTCTCTGTTTAGTTTCCGTGCTTCTCCGGACGTACGCGGCGGAAGAAACGGCGACTGTTACTGAATCCAAAATCAACGTCCGCGGCCAACCGTCCCTGGTCGGAGAAGTGATCACGCAATTGCAAAAAGGCGACCGCGTGACGGTGCTGGAGCATATAAAAACCGAGAAGCCAAAAGGAGATGAGCCGGTCAATTGGGCGAAGATCAAGCTGCCAGCCAACACGCCCGTCTGGGTTTTTGCGCCGATGACCAAGGATGGAGCGGTGGCGGCGAGTCGGCTCAATCTGCGGGCGGGTCCGGGCGAGAATTATAGCGTGATCGGTCGAATGCAAAAGGGCGACAAAATCAAAGAGATTCGCAAAGACGGCGAATGGATTGAAGTTGAACCGCCGGAGGGAGCATATGCCTTCGTGGATGCGAGCCTGATCAAAGGGGCGGGAACGCCAGCCGTAGCAGCGGCTGCGCCAACTGTCGCGGCGGCACCCGCCGTGCCGGTGGTGACGCGTCCCCAACCGCAACCGATCGCTCCGCCTCCAACAGCCGCAACTCCCAAACCGAGTTCGGAACTTGCGACGGCGACCATCCCGACGACGCCGGTTCCGCAGCCGCAGGCGACGCCCGCGGTAACCACGTTTGTCCGAACTCCGCCGCCGCAGGAGACGCCGATTACGCGACCGTCAACGACAATTCCGCCGCCGGAAACCGCGGCAACGGCGTTCCCCAGCGTTCTTCCGAAAGTTGCGGCAGCGCCGGGCCCAAAACCCGAGCAGCCCTTGCCAAAACGGGTTGTCCGTCGTGAAGGAATTATTCGCGCGACCAAGAGCATTCAAGCGCCGACCTGGTATGAGCTCGTGCATCCCGAAACCAAGACAACCATTGATTTCCTGAACGCGGAAAAACTTGGAATCAAGCTCAAGGAGTACAAAGGGCAAAGGGTGATCGTGAGCGGCGAAGAAGGGGTTGATTCGCGCTGGCCGAATACGCCCATTCTGGAACTCGAGACGCTCGACGTGGTTCCGTAAATGACGTCTGGAAATCTTATCGATGGGCGAGCCATCGCCGACCAGATCCATGCGGAAACGGCCGAACGGATTGCAGGATTGAAGCGCCGCGGCATCCAGGCAGGCCTGGTGTTTGTGCGGGTGGGGGAGGACCCAGCCTCGCAAGTGTATGTGGGGATGAAGCAACGCACCAGCCAAAAGCTGGGGATTCGCTCGGAAGTTCACGTTTTAGAGGAAAAGACGAGCGAAGGGGAGCTGCTGGATTTGCTACGGCGGCTCAACGCGGATACTTCGGTTCATGGTATTCTGGTCCAAGCCCCCACTCCACGACATATTGACTCGACGAAGATTTATTCGGCGATTCTGCCAGAAAAGGATGTCGATGGCTTTCACCCGATCAACATGGGGAAGCTGCTGATGGGCGACGCGAGCGGTTTTGTTCCTTGTACGCCCGCCGGAATTCACGAACTCCTGATTCGGAGCGAGGTTCAAATCGAAGGCGCGAACGTGGTCGTGCTGGGGCGGGGGAATATCGTGGGCAAGCCAATGGCCGCCCTGTTGATGCAAAAGGCGCCGCATGCGAACGCCACGGTCACCGTGTGTCATTCGCAAAGCCGCCAGATCGCGGAGCATTGCCGCCGCGCGGATATTCTGGTGGCTGCGATGGGGGTTGCCGAATTCGTGAAGGCTGACATGGTGAAGGCAGGCGCCACTGTCATCGACGTGGGAGTTAACCGGGTCTCGGATCCGTCCGCCAAAGGAGGTTCGCGCCTGGTCGGCGATGTGGACTTTACCAATGTGAGGAATGTGGCGGGAAACATAACGCCAAATCCGGGCGGCGTGGGTCCGATGACCATCGCGCTGCTCATGCGCAACACGGTTCGCGCGGCAGAATTTTTAACTAAATAAATCATGCAAGCTACACGTATTCTTCCAGACCTTCAGTCCTCGATTCTCTGTGAAGATGTTCGCCAGGAGGCCAATGGAAACTTTATCATCGTGGGCGTCATCGGGTTTGTGAATGTCCCGCAACTCCCGGTGGTCGCGTTCAAACTTTGCGTTTTCAACCGATGGGTCGCCGGTATCGGCAACTTCACGGAGGTTGTGCGAATGATCGGTCCCGACCAGACGACGGTAATTCGCGAGAGCAAGGTGAAGTTCGCGTTGCAGGACCCCACTCATAACGCGACAAACGTAACTCTCTTCGGCCAGGTGAAATTTGAGACGGCGGGCGCCTATTACGTTGAAGTGCTCGTGGAGGACGTCTTAAAATTGCGCTATCCGATTCCCGTCCGCATCGTCACGCCGCCGCCGCAACAGCAAACGCAAAAGCCCACGACAGAAACACAGTAGCGCGAAGGAGGCAAGCGGCCCTCATGAACGGCGCTGGAAAAAAATTGAGCCGTCCCCTCACCGTTGCCGCCGCGCAGATGATTTTTCGGCCGACTGTTGCCGAGAACAGAGACCGGATTATCTCTATCATCCATGAATTGGGGAAAGCACGCGTTGATATCGTTCTTTTTCCGGAATGCGCGCTTACCGGTTACAACCGGGACTTCAGCGCTATTGATCGGACTGACGTTGAATCGGCGCTGAAAGAAGTCTCGGGCGCGGCGAAAGAGGCCACCTGCAATGTGCTCGTGGGAAGTCCAACCTTCGCTGGCCGCAAGCGGTTCAATTCACTCCTCGTTTTCAACCGCCGCGGTCGCGAGGTCTTTCGCTATTCAAAAATTCACCTGACGGAGCGGGACGCCCGCTTCTTTACGCCGGGCGACAAAATCGCCTTTTTCCACCTGGATGGAATCCCCTGCACGGCGATCATTTGCCATGAGCGGCGTTATCCGGAATTGGCGCGCCTTCCCGTGATGCTTGGAGCTCAGATTATTTTTCATCCGAACGCCGGGCTGGATTCGTTCGCGGTCTCGAAAACGAAGCGCCGCGGGAGGGATGGAATCGTCGTTCGGGCCTTCGAAAACGCCGTGTATTACATCTTCGCCAATTCTGTCGGGCCGCAGGGCGACGATCTTTGGTCGGCCGGCGATTCGAAGATTGTTTCACCGCAATCCGAGGTCCTGGCGCTAGCCGATAATCGTTCGGAAACGTGCGTTCGGGCGGAACTGGATCCCTCACGAGCCTCACGCAAGTACGCGCGGGAAGCGTTGGAGCAGCCCGTCTTTCTTCGCCGCTCTTGGAGAGCAATGCTCGAGGCCTGCCGACGACAGGTTCGAATCAAGCGCCGACCAAGGACCTGACGCGTGAGAGACGCGACGGAGGAAGGATCGATCCAGCGTATTTCCTCATTATCGCCTAACGAACCGTTCGCTGCCTATTGGCTCGGGACAATTACTGACAATTACTTTGATTGACTATTCGTTAGATTTATCTCAACATAAGAATGTATAGGAGCCGTTATGAATACCACGATCCTTCTCTCCGTTCTTCTTTTTGCCACGTCAGCCCTCGCCCAGGATCAGACCCTTGAACGTTCGAAGGCCGCCACCGAAGCCGACCGCCAGGCGCAACGAAAGCTTGAGGCCGAGCGCCGGGCGACCTCGCCGAAGCAGGAGCAGCCCATTGTTTTGAACGGCTTTTTGGTTGATCTCTCCCATGCCGAAAAGAAATCGGCGCTCTTGAGCCTTCGCCAGCCGGCCGACCCCAAGCACGATTACCAGCACGTCTATCTGGACGAGCGGACCGCGCGACCGAAAGGTTTTGTCCTGTTTTCCATCGGGTTTTAGTCAACGAACGGGATCTTTGGCGTCACCGATGACCTGAAGAAGTTCTTCAATCGTCCAGGTGCGCACCTGCTCGGCCAGTTGATCTGCCGCCAGGCCATGCGCCCAAACCGCGTAGCGGATCGTCTTCAACGGTTGCGCTTGTAATTTTGGCTGCGCGAGCAACCCGCCCAAAAATCCAGCGAGCACATCTCCGCTGCCACCCTGCGCGAGAAATGGATTGCCTGTGGAATTGACGAAAATCTCCCCGCTGCTGCGGCCAATCAGCGTTTGATGCCCCTTCAGAACCACCCAGCAATTGCCATATCGGCTGGAGATTTCCCGGAGCGTCCCGATTCGATTTTCCTGCACAAGGTTGCTCTTGCTTCCGAGCAGGCGCGCGGCCTCGCCGGGATGAGGCGTGATCACCCGGCGCGAATTCAGAGCCGTCGCGCCCGGCTTGATCCATTGCAGGGCTGAGGCGTCCACGATCACCGGCAACGGGCAATGTTGCCATTGCTCATTCGCAAAGTCCTTCCACGAAGCATCCAGAGCCTGCGCCGCGAGGCCCGGCCCGATGACCAAGGCCGTGCATGTCTCCGGCAGAGTTAAACCAGGCCGGAAGGGGTGGACCATCGGGGCCTGCAATTGCCCCGCGACCGGCTGATACACCGCTTCATCGCAGAAAACCGAAACCAAGCCGGGGCGTGCCCGCAACGCGCCGCGTGCGCCCAAAACAGCCGCGCCGTGATAACCCTTGCTTCCCGCCAGGACTGCCACGTGCCCGAAACTTCCTTTATGGCCATCCACCCGGCGAAATGGCGGAAAACCTTCGAAATCAGCCGCCGCGGTCCAAATCAGTTCGCCGGTGAACGGGCATGGCGTCAGTCCGATCTCCGGCACAACCTCCAACCTTCCCACGAAAGGATAACTCGAAGCCAGGAGCATCCCCGCCTTCGGCGCGCCAAAAGTGACCGTCGTGTGCGCATACAGCGCGACATTCTGTGGCTCGCCCGTGTCCGAGTTCAGGCCGGAAGGTACATCCACGGCGAGCACACTCAGGTTCGCCCGATTGATCGCTTCAATCAATTCCGCCCAGCGGTCATCGAGCGGCCGGTTCAAGCCGATCCCGAAAAGGCCATCAATTACCAGGGCAGGCTTTCGTCGAGCCGCCGCTTCGAATTCCGCCAGCGCCTTGGCCGGGTCGTTCACATTGAGCAGTTCTACGTTGCGGTCAATCAAGTGCGACTGTGCGCATCGAGCGTCGTCCCCATTGTGGCCTTTTCCGGCGAGGATCAAAACCCGGTCGCCCGCGCGGGTAAGTTTCAGAGCGCAATGAGCGACGGCCTCTCCTGCCCGCCTGATCACTTCGGATTGCGAGATGCCCGCATCCCACGAGGCTTGCTCCCAATGACGCATCTGGGCGACCGAAATAACCGACGCTGACATGCCTGAAAAATAAATGTCAAAGCTCCGCCGCTAAAGCTTTTTCAATCGTCGGATGTTCAAATTGAAAACCCGCTTTCGTCATGCGCGCGGGCATAACACGCTGGCTGGCCAACAGTAATGCCTCGGCCATTTCGCCCAATCCCAGGCGCAAAACCGGCCGAGGAACACGAAAAAAAGCAGGCCGCTTCAGCCTCTCCGCCAGCGCTTTGGTGAACTCGGCGTTCCGCACCGGCAAGGGCGCGACCGCATTGAAAACTCCTTCCATCTGCGAGTTCTCCAGGACGAAGAGGATCATTCGGATCAAATCGGTTCGAGAGATCCAACTGATCCACTGCCGCCCGTCACCGATTTTCCCGCCGAAACCCCAGCGAAATAACGGGAGCATTCGTCCCAGCGCGCCTCCCTCACTGCTTAAGATCACTCCGAAACGCAAATGCGCCACTCGCACCCCTGCCCGGTTCAACGCTTCCGCTGCCCTTTCCCATCCAACCGTGAGTTCCGCCAGAAACCCGCTCCCGGGAGAGGAATCTTCGGTGAGAATTTCGTCCGCGCGATTGCCGTAGTAGCCGATAGCCGAAGCGCTGATAAACACGGATGGCCTCTCCTCCAAACGCAAAAGGGAGCCGCAAAGCCGTTCCGTCGCGTCAACGCGGCTTTTCCGAATCCGTCGTTTCTGCGTTTCGGTCCAACGGCCCTGCGCAATGTTTTCCCCTGCCAGATGCACCACCACCTCCGGCCCGCCCCATCCATTGAATGCCTGAAAATCGATCTCGCCCGATTCCGGCCTCCACCAGAATTCCTTGCCCTTCGGTTCGCCCCGCACCAAACGGCCCACATCGTGCCCCAGTTCCTTCGCTGCCGGAACCAGGCTGCGTCCCACCAATCCGCCCGCCCCTGAAACGAGGATTTTCATTCGGACGCGAGAATCCCACTCTTTGTGACAGGGGTCAAAGACGGCCAATCTACAAATCTGAAGGGGCCAGCGCGCTGTCACTCCTTATACTCTTTGTCGGGCTGAGTTGCTTTTCGAAACCGAGAGTGCAAAGCTCGCGGCCATCAAGCTCCAAGTGCGCGTTTTATCCATCCAATTTGGGCCGGAGTTTGATTGACGTCGATGTGGAAACGGTCATCGCAAATAACCTGAGCCTTCCTGGCGTTGGATGATGGGTGTTGGACTTTTCAACGGCGCCGATTGGAGTGTCATCGGGATCTACCTGGCTGGAATCATTGGCCTGGGGCTGTGGTTCGGAAAAGATCAGCGGACGACGCGTGACTATTTTCTGGGTAGCAAAAATATTCCCTGGTGGGGAATTGGGTTTTCCATCGTCGCGGCGGAAACCAGCGCTCTGACGATCATCAGCGTTCCCGCCATGGCGTATGGCGGGAATATTTCGTTCATCCAGATAGTCATCGGCTACGTCATCGGGCGGATCATTCTCGCGATTGTCATGGTGCCGCATTATCTCAAGGGCGAAATCTATTCTCCCTACCAACTGCTGGAAGGCGCTTTCGGGCCATCGGCGCGCAAACTCGCGGGCGGTTTTTTCCTGATCAGCGAAACACTCGCGGCGGGCGTACGCGTCTATGTCGCATCCATTCCGCTGAAGCTGATGTTCGGAGAAAAGGTGTTGTCCATCGGAACGGGTGATCCGATTTTCGGAGCCATCCTCGTATTCGTCATATTTTCGCTGCTCTATACCTACATCGGCGGAGTGAAAGCCGTGATCTGGACCGACGCGGTGCAATTCGCGCTTTTTATGGGCGGCGGCATCTTCACGCTTTTTTATATCCCCACGTTGCTCGATGGAGGCTTCGCGGGCGCATTCGAAAAGGCAGCAGCCGGTGGCAAGCTCTCCTGGTTCACCCCGGCCTTCTCCTTCAGTATGCCTTTCAACATTTGGATGGGCCTGATCGGTGGCACCTTTGTGGTGTTATCGTCGCACGGCGCGGAGCAGTTGATCGTGCAACGGGTGCTGACCTGCAAAAACGTCGCGGACGGCCGCAAGGCGCTCATCCTCAGCACCGTGATGATGTTTCCGCTGTTCCTCATTTTTCTCCTGGTTGGGGCGCTGCTCTGGGTTTTTTATCAAGCGCACGAAATCCCCATCAAGGGGCAGCCCAACGACTATATTTACCCAATCTTTATGATGACCTCGGTGCCGCACGTGCTAAAAGGATCTTTGATCGTGGCAATTCTGGCGGCGGCGATGTCCTCCGTGAGTTCAGCACTCACGTCGCTGGCTTCGGTTTCGACGATGGATTTTGTGAAGGGATTAATGCGAAGCGCGCGCAGCGAAGAATTCCACCTGCGCTTCAGCAAGTACTCGACACTGTTTTGGGCGGGCGCGTTGATCCTGGTCGCGTATTTGAGCCGGCGAGTGGATTATGTCTTTAACGCGGCGTTCTCCCTGCGCGGGTTGACCAGTGGCGCGCTGCTGGGTGGCCTGCTCCTGGTGCTCTTTTGGAGAAAAGGAAAGCCACTGCCGGTTTTTGTGGGCATGATCGGCTCGTTTTTGGCGATGATCCTGATCAGCCGACTCGAATGGGCCGATTCAACCGGCGCCAGGTTTAAGATTGCATGGCCCTGGTACACGCTCATCGGGACCTCAATCACTATGGGCTCGGCTTGGACAACCAGACTACTGTGGACTGCAAATCGAAAACTAACCGAATCAAAGTGAGTCTTAATGCCTGAGAATCAGGAATTTATCGCCTGGCGGTTTTAAAGATAAAAGCGCAACTCATTGTGGGTTAGGATGCGTACACCACAACAGGTTGTGGTGTCAGTCACTTTTTCTCTTTACAAGAGGGCATGCCTTCGGTAAATCACGCGCGTCATGTATCTCAAGAGTCTAACCGCTCTCGGTTTTAAGTCTTTCGCGGATAAAACCACTCTGAATTTTGTTCCCGGCGTCGCGGCGATTGTCGGGCCGAACGGTTGTGGTAAATCCAATATTTCCGATGCGATTCGCTGGGTGCTCGGCGAGCAATCGGCCAAAGCGCTGCGCGGCGGGGAGATGGCGGACGTTATTTTCAACGGCACTGATTTCCGGAAGCCGCTCGGGATGGCCGAGGTTTCGCTGACGATTGGTGATGTCGATGCTGAACATCTCAAGGCGGCCGGGGTGGAGGTTGAATTCAACGAGGTCACGATTACCCGGCGCGTTTTCCGCGATGGCGGCAGTGAATATTTCATCAACAAGGTGGGCTGCCGATTGAAGGATATTCAGCAGCTTTTCATGGGCACGGGCATGGGGCGCAGCAGCTACAGCATCATGGCCCAGGGAAATATTACCCAGATTATTTCCAGCCGGCCCGACGACCGCCGCATGGTCTTCGAAGAAGCCGCCGGCATCACCCGCTTTAAGGCACAGAAGAAAGAAACTCTCCGCAAGCTCGAGCACACCGACCAAAACCTGTTGCGCGTGGCGGACTTGATCAAGGAAGTTAAGCGCCAGATTGGTTCTCTCCAGCGCCAAGCCGGCAAAGCGCGGCGTTATAAACAAATCGCCACCGAGCTGCAGCATCTGGACACCCAACTGGCCCGCCATCAGTTTGATGTTCTCCAGGCCGAGATTCGGGAGCGCGAAGAAATTCAGAAGAAACTTCAGGTCGAGAGTGAGCTCTGTTCCGAGAGCGTGTTGCGCGGCGAAAATGAACTGCATCAACTCCGCGAACAGCTCGCGGAACTCGAACAGGAGCTGCACGCGGCTCAGCAGCACGGGATGGAGCTGAAGTCGCAAGTGGACCGCAACGAAGGCCGAATCCATTTCAATCGGGAGCGTCTGAGCGAACTCGATTCGCAAAATGCCAAAGCGCTTTCCGATATCACCCAGGCGGAAGAACGCCGCTCGATGGCCAGCGCCGAACTTGAAACGGTCACCGCGAAACTGAACGAGTCTGCCGCTGCGCTGGAAGGCCATAAATCGGCTCTGCAACAGAAGCGGGACGCTCTTCAGCAGGTCGAACGCGAGCTCTCGGCAAAACAGGAGGAGCTTCGCAAGGCCCAGGCCGATCTCTTTGCCGTAGCGCAACAACTCAGCCGCACCCGGAATGAGATCAACTCGCTCGATTTGCAAAAGCAGGGCAACGCGGTGCGCCTCGAAAAACTCAACGCCGAGCTGATCCAATTGCAGGAAGAAAAATCACGCCTCGAAGCGAGGCTCCAGGAGTTCCAATCCAATTTTGAGGCTGAAAAGCAGAATATTCTCGCCAGTCGCGGGACGGTCGAAGAACGCCAAATGCGCCTGCGCCAGCTCCAGGAGGAAATGAACAAGGCCGGACAGGCCCTCGATCAGCTCCTGAGACAGCAGGCCGAAAAACGTTCCCGCCTGAATGTGCTCGAACAACTTCAGCACGATTACGAAGGCTTCAGCGCTGGAACTCAGGCTCTCCTGAAAGGCCGCCAAGGGATTCTGGGTTCGCTCACCGATAAAATTCGCGTTCCCGATCAATACATCACGGCCGTTGAAACGGCCCTTGGACACAACCTCCAACTTGTCCTGGTCGAAGAACCGCTTCTTGCGGAACAGATCATCGCGGAATTGGTGGATCAGAAAAAAGGCCGCGCCAGCATCGCCTCTTTGGAACTGGCCCGAGCGGGCGAGCATCAATTGCCGGAAATTTTTCCGCCGGACACCACGCCCGTTTTAGAGGTGATCCAGGCGGACGAGCAGATCCTTCCCCTCTTGCGCAAGCTGCTGAATCGCACGCTCGTTGCCGCCGATATGCCAGCCGCAACCGCGGCGTGGCGCGATTCCTCGGGTTACTTTGATTTCGTCACGCGAACCGGTGAGATTTTGAACCGCCAGGGTGTCTTTACCGGCGGATCGGGAGGTTCCGCCAAGCAGGCCGGCTCGATCCTCGCGCGGAAAAACCAAATCGAGGAATTGAAGCAATCCGTCGCGGTCCTGCAG
>DASYTB010000087.1:0-3340 GCA_036002705.1 Verrucomicrobiia bacterium | reverse complement strand
GAAAGGGAAGATCGGGTTGGAGAGAGCGCCGCCGGTCCTCCGCTGATTCCCAAGCACGATGCGAATCAATTCAAAAATCACCGCCGAGTCGTTGCGCGCGAAGATTGAGAAGATGTTTGGTCTCTCCGCTGAGAAAATCTTTGCGCTCGATAAGACTTGGAAACCCGAAAACGGTTCACCAGTTTTCACCGTCAAGGGCAAATACACGGCGCGTGGTTGGACCGAATGGACGCAGGGCTTTCAATTTGGTTCGGCGCTTCTGCAATACGACGCCATGGGCGAAGCGGAATTTCTGGCGCGAGGCCGCACCGCCACAGAAAATCTCATGGCGAGTCATGTTTCACATGTCGGAGTGCATGACCACGGTTTCAATAACATCTCCACTTACGGCAGCCTCCGCCGGTTGATTCTGGAGAGTAAAGCCAAGGGAGATGCCAGCTTTTGCGATCTCGCTCTAAAGGTTTCAGGGGCGATCCAGGCGGCGCGCTGGACTCGAGTGGAAAACGGCGAGGGGTTCATTTATTCGTTCAACGGACCCCATTCACTTTTCATCGATACCATGCGTTCGTTGCGGTCTCTTGCGCTGGCTCATCAGCTTGGACATTTCCTGATGGGCGAACACGACGAGAAAATTTCACTGCTCGATCGATTGATCGAGCATGGCCGCACGACCGCGCGTTTTTCCATTTACTACGGCGAGCAAAGGGACGCGTACGATCGGCGGGGACGCACCGCCCACGAGAGCATCTTCAATACAATCGATGGCCGATACCGCTGCCCCAATTCGCAGCAAGGTTTTTCGCCCTTCACCACCTGGACGCGCGGGCTGGCTTGGGCCAGCTGCGGCTTCGCCGAACAACTGGAATTCCTGAGAACACGGCCCGAAGAGGAGTTTCAGCAGATCGGTGGACGAAAAGGAGTCGAGGAAACCTTTCTAAAAGCGGCAACCGCGACCGCGGATTTTTATATCGAGAACAGTTGCGCCTGCGGGGTGCCGATGTGGGACACCGGCGCGCCGAACCTATCTCGGCTTGGCGATTACCTGAATAACCCGGCGGACCCATTTAACGAATGGGAGCCGGTTGATAGCTCGGCCGCCGCCATCGCCGCGCAAGGCTTGCTCCGCCTGGCCAAGTATTTGGCCGGGGCGCGATCAAGACGCCCGGTCCGTTACGATTACCGGCAGGCTGGCCTCACGATTCTCAACACCCTGCTCGAAAAGCCCTATCTTTCGACCGACGGCAAACATCAAGGGCTGCTGCTCCACTCCGTTTATCATCGCCCCAATGGATGGGACCACATCCACAAAGGGCAAAAGGTGCCCAACGGAGAAAGCTCGATGTGGGGCGATTATCATTTGCGCGAGGTGGCGCTGATGGTGTTGAGAGAAATGCGCAAGGAACCGTATCTGACGTTCTTTTCTCCAGTTTCGTGAAATGGCTGATCCAGTAAAATTCACGCGGATTCCTACGTTGAAAAGCGTGGACGATTTTCGGGCGCATTGCGCGAACTTGAAGATCCGTCTTCCCGCCGAAGATCAGATTGCGCGGGGGGCTAATTCGCCCCTGGGCAAACCCATCGAGAATGCGCGCATAAACGGGAAGCGCATCGGCAA
The DNA here is from genome assembly GCA_036002705.1 of Verrucomicrobiia bacterium. Lineage (GTDB taxonomy): Bacteria > Verrucomicrobiota > Verrucomicrobiia > Limisphaerales > SXQI01 > DASVNK01. Next base: position 1,725 of record DASYTB010000087.1, on the reverse strand, counting down.
TCGCATCGGTATTCAACCAATGGAAGGCTGGGACGGCACAACCAGTGGCGGAGTTACCGAAGAAATGCTGCGGCGGTGGACGCGTTTCGGCGAGAGCGGTGCGAAAATAATTTTCGGCGGTGAAGCGATGGCTGTCCGCCCGGATGGTCGAGCGAATCCCAATCAGTTGATCATCAATCAGGCGAACCGAGACGGGATTGGGCAATTGCGCCGCGTTCTGCTGGACGCCCACAAAGCGCGCCATGGCTCAACTGATGATCTGGTAATTGGCCTTCAGCTCACTCACTCCGGTCGTTTCTCCCGTCCCGCCGATAAGAAGCGGATGGAGCCACGCATCGCTTTCCGGCATCCAATTCTGGATCGGAAGTTTGACGTGAATAGTGATGCCCCAGTCCTGACGGATGCTGAAATCGAGGAACTAATCCGCGCCTATATTGAAGCGGCTGGAGTCGCGGCGGAGATCGGAGCTGATTTCGTGGATATCAAACATTGCCACGGTTACCTCCTGCACGAATTCCTCGGCGCGCATACTCGCCCCGGTAAATACGGCGGCAGTTTCGAAAACCGGACGCGCATTCTGCGCGAGATCATTTCGGGCATCCGCGCCAGTGGAAATAAAGTTGAGATTGCTGTTCGCCTGAGCGCCTTCGATTTCGTCCCGTTTCGTCCTGACCCGAATTTATCCCAACCAGGAAAGCCCGGCCCGGGCATTCCCGAGGATTTCTCGCACTGTCTTCCCTACCGGTATGCCTTTGGCATCAACGAAAACAATCCAGTTGACTACGACCTCACTGAAACTTTTCGCTTCGTTGAACTCTGCGCCGAACTCGGAGTGAAGTTGATCAACCTCACCGCCGGCTCGCCCTACTACAATCCGCACATCCAACGTCCTGCCGCCTATCCCCCATCCGATGGTTATCAACCCGCTCACGATCCTCTGATCGATGTCGCGCGGCAGATCGACGTTGTGCGCCAAATCCGCGCGCGCGCGCCAAAGGACCTGGTGATCATTGGAAGTGCCTACAGTTATTTGCAGGAATTTCTTCCTCATGTTGCTCAAGCGGTCGTGCGACAGAATTGGGCGGACGCCATCGGCCTCGGTCGAATGACCTTGAGCTATCCGACTTTGTTGGCCGACGCCTTAAATTCAGGCCAGATCGAGAAGAAAGTGATCTGCCGGACCTTCAGCGATTGCACTACTGCGCCGCGCAATGGCCTGATCAGCGGCTGCTATCCCCTCGACAAATATTACACTGCCAAACCCGAATTTCAGCGGTTGAAAGAAATAAAAAAAGGCAGCTAAAGCAACGGCGTGTTTCGGGAACACGAAGACACGGAATAATTTGTAGCGTAGGCCGCGCTCCAGGAGGACATATTCCGGGTGGTTGTTCTTCCACCTCGAAGAGGTTTCGGATGTCAGCCCAAGGTTGTTCGCGGAAAGAGCGTAGCGCCGCGAACTACCTTGAGGCTCGAGGTCGTGGGCCATCAACTCCGAAGGAGTTGTGGACACGGTCACTCCCAAGATATTTTTCGTCCCATTGCACCTGATGTTTTCTCAAAAGGAGCCGCAGTTCGTCTTGAAAGCTGATCTTCCGATGATGGGGCTCCTGCTCCTGAATATATTTTTTTCATCCGTTCCAGGTTGGAGACGCTAACGCCAAAATCAGCATATCCACCCTGCCATCCGAAGTGGCGCAACTCCCGTGCTTGATCTTTGAGGCCGAA
>DASYTB010000086.1:0-4403 GCA_036002705.1 Verrucomicrobiia bacterium | reverse complement strand
GGATCGCTTCTTTCGGTCGTGGTTGAGCCGCGTTACTTCCAAACGGTTTGGTTCAAAGCCAGCATTATCGTAGCCGCTGGTTTGATGATGCTGGCCGCCCAACGCTTTCGCCAGGCACGACGCCGTGACCTTGAGCGACTGCGCGTTCAAATCGCCAGTGATCTCCACGATGAGTTGGGAAGCAATCTCGGCAGCATCGCGCTCAAAACCGAACTGTTGACCGAATGGGATGGGCTCGATGCCCCTCAGCGGGCGGAACTAAGCGAAATCAATCAAGTAGCCCTCGAAACCGCTAATCAACTTCGCGATGTTGCCTGGTTTATCAACCCGGAGTTTGACACGTTGGGCGGAATGATCCTGCGCATGCAGGAAGTGGCTGCTCGTCTGCTCGATGGGCGGCAATGGGAAATCACGGTCGAACCGATGGAAAAGGAACGGCGTCTGCGGTTGGAAATCCGCCGGAACCTTTTTTCTAATTACAAGGAGATCTTGCATAATATCGCGAAGCATTCCAGCGCGAGTCGAGTCGAGATCCTGGTGGCGGAAAGGAACGGCTCTTTTGAACTTATCGTTCGCGACAACGGGTGCGGCTTTGACCCGCAGCGGGCTCAAAGCGGCGCCGGATTGAGAAATCTCCAACGCCGCACTTTGGATCTGAAAGGTGAATTGTTTATCCATACGAATCCAGGAAAAGGCACCGAAGTCCGGGTCGTAGCCCAAATCTAGTCCGGCTCCCGTAAATTCGGGAGTGTGGCAATTGTTGATCTATTAGTAAGCTGGAGGCGCCTGACCTTGTCTGAACAACGACCGAAAGGAAAAACTGTGACCGTCTGGCTGGTTGAGGATAACGCGACCTACCGAAAAACGATCGCGACCGCAATCAATCAGTTGCCGGATGTTCGTTGCTTGAACGCGTTCGCGAGCTGTGAGGATGCGCTCGCCGCCTTAAAGACGACCGAAGGACCGGACGTGATCCTTCTGGACCTTGGATTGCCTGGCCTGAGTGGCTTGGATGGTATCGCGCAATTCAAAGCCCTTTCCCCTAAAACCGCTATCATCATCTTGAGCGCTTTAGATGACCAGCAAAAGGTTTTTAAAGCCATTTGCGCGGGGGCGTCGGGTTATCTGCTCAAAGCCTCACCCCTGGCGAAAATAAAAGAGGCGATACAGGACGTCCTCCATGGAGGGTCACCGCTCAGCCCGCAGGTAGCTCGCTCGGTTTTAAACATGTTCAGTTCTCTTGCGCCGGCCAAACAGGATTACGGGTTGAGCCCTCGCGAAGCGCAGGTCCTTCAATTGATGATCGAAGGCCTCCTGATGAAGGAAATCGCGGCTCGTCTTGAAGTAAGCTACCACACCGTCGATACTCATCTGCGAAACATTTACGGCAAGCTGCACGTTCAGAGCCGTTCTCACGCCGTGGCCAAGGCTTTGAAGGAGCGGCTCTTTTAGCCGAGTCGCCTGGAATCCCAAAAACGGCCAGAAAAACTCATTTGCACGAGGCCACTGACACAACTGACGCCACTGACACTTTTTTCCAGGCCGGAAGGAATCGGAAAATTGCTTGGGATTTAGAGACCCGAAAAAGTCGTCCCAAACGAACCAGGAAATCCGGCGATAATTCGGACCAGGAAAATCACCGCGAAAACGACCGGGGTTTTCCAAGGCCAAAAACGGCTCCAGTTTTGAGCCGCCTCCGGGCAAGGATTTATAGTCTCCGAATTCCCGCTCTTCTTCCATTAATTCGCGCATGAGAGGAAGTGTCAATCCCGTCAGTTGCGTCAGTGGTCTCTTGCAAAACGAAATTTTGGCCGTGTTATCCCGGCACGGTGGCGTAACTTTTGAGAAAGCCCCGTGCAAAGATTTCGGCGGGATGACTTCGCTGAAACTCTCCTAAATTCGAGTAACCGACCGTACTGACGGTCAGGGAGAGAAATCGTCGCCGAGATATTGTGGCTATCATTTCAGTTGATTCGGACGCGGCTGCAAGGTTGTCGTGGCGCTAAAATAGCTGGGACAACTTTGGTTCGTATGCTCACTGTTCGGGAATCGTTTTGACGCGGAAGAATTCTGATGACTGATCGCCCGGAATGAGCCACGGACTGACAGCGTCCGCGAGGTCGAGCCAGGGACCGTTCAAACGAGTTGAATGTTGCAGTGTGCCCACGGACCATCGAAGTTCCAGCCCGCTCGGCGTTCGCTCGGTTTCCAACCGCGCGGCGATGTCGCTGATGCTCCAAAGCCGGACGATGTCGCTGCCCGTGAGAATGCTTGTGCCATTCGCGTTAAAGGCCACGGAATGCACCTCGCCCGCCTGCCCGGCAAAAACCCGCAACTCTTCGCCGGTGCGCGCATCCCACAGGCGCGCGGTGAATGACGGATATCCTTCGGCGTCGAGAATAAAGCGGCCGTCCGGCGAGAAAACAGCCGCGGCGAGAAAGCCCTGCGGGACGAGCGAACCGAGGCGCAGCTCGCCGGTTTTCGGATCAAAGGTGCGGAGAACACCAAACGACCAACCCACGAGAAGTTCGCCAGTGGCCGCGGAGAAGGCCACGCTGACGACCTGACCGGCGTCCGATTCAAGAGAACGCAGAAGACTTCCGTCCGCTGTGCTCCAGAGTCGCACCACGCCATCCGAGCTTCCGGCCGCAATGGTTGTTCCATCGGGAGAAATGGCAACCGCAGACAGCAATGCGCCTGGAACGCTGAAAACGCGTATCTGCGTCCCGGTGGTTGCATCCCAAAGCCGGGCCGTTCCGTCCACAGAGCAAGTCGCGAGGAGCCGACCATCGGCAGAAAAGACGGCTCCGCTCAACCCACCGGTGTGTCCAATGAACTCACGTTCCACCCGTCCGCTTGCGACGTTCCACAAGCGCGCGGAAAGGAGCGGCGATCCGTACGTGGTGAGTATGTGCGTGCCGTCAGGAGCGAACCGGGCCGTTTTCGTGCCGGCAGCCTGGCCAGCAAACGCGGCCACCTGATGCGCATTGGCGCTATCCCAAAGACGCGTCAGTACTTCATTACCGCCGGAGACCACATAACGTCCGTCAGGAGAAAATCCGATATCCTGGATCGTACTCGTCGTGTGACCCGCGAAGGTGCGCAAGGTCTCTCCGGTTTCACTGTTTTTGACGCGCACGAGTTGGTCGCCGAAATGTGCGGTGAGGACCTGGTTGGTAGCAGGAATAGCGGCCAGGTCAAACAGCCCTTCGCTCGTAAAATCATGCAGAATTTGAGCGGTGGACGCGTCCCAAGTGATAACCCGCCCGTTGAGGCAACCGGCCGTCACGGTTGAATTGTTCGTTGCCGTTAAGAATCTAACAACTACCACGTCTGCCGAAGTCAGACCGGGAAGAGGCCGAATGAGCTGGCCGCTTTCGATATTCCAGACCTGCACGACCGTATCGGCCGCGGTAACCAATCGCTCGCCGTCAACAAACTCGAAATTTTGGATGAAGGCGCTGCCGCCGAACGTACCAATGGTCTGCTCGGTCGAGAGATTCCACACGCGGACGTTGTTGGTTGGCGAACTATCCGAGGTGACCAGGCGATTGCCCTCCGGCGCAAACCGGGCAAATGCGATACCTGCGCCAGTTACAGTGAATGTGTGAAGCAGTTCTCCAGTGCGCAAAGACCAGACGCGCGCAGTATTATCTCCCACGGATACAAACGACTGGCCATCGGGCGCGAGTGCCAGATGAATGATTCTCCCGATGTGCCCGGCGAAGGAACGTAACTCTGTTCCCGAGACCAGGTCCCACTCGCGGATTACGGAGTCGCCTCCCCCTGTCAGGAGTGTGCCCGACGGAGAAAAGCCAAGCGCCAACACAGTGCTCTGATGCCCTTCCAGTCGGTGGAGCAACGTGCCCGCCTGAAAATCCCAGAGGAAAGCACCGCCGCCTCCGGATGTGGCCATCCACTTTCCGTCCGGCGAGATCGCAACCTGCTGGAGATCGCCGAGACCGAACTTCCGCGTTGGTTCTCTGACGACGTCGGCCAAAGAACCTGCGGTGAAAGCCAGGCATAGTTCGAGCCCGACGATGACAAACTTGAATTTTTGCATATTAGCTCGGAGCGGGACTACTAAACTTATGACCGAAAACGAAAGAATCGTTGCAGCGAAAGATCCGTTCCAAAACCGGCAAGGGCGCAGGTGGTTCTCAAATTCATATCGTCCGTATGACGAGTCGTTCCGCATTTTGGTTCCTTACAGCGAATGACACTAAAGACCCAATGACCGAGAGCGACGCGTATGTTACGTCGTCTTTCGCGGATCTGGACGATCCGAATGGTTGAGCGTGCGCCTTTACGAAACACACATTCCTGTCACTGACACAAAAGCCTCGGAGACCTTTTACACGGAAGTGCTCGGATTGCCGTTCGCCTACCGCGATCCGACTCGG
>DASYTB010000085.1:0-6898 GCA_036002705.1 Verrucomicrobiia bacterium | reverse complement strand
GCTCCTTCCCCGTGCAACTCGCAAAGGAGATCCATCACGGCCTCTCCGTTCTTCGAGTCCAGATTACCGGTCGGTTCATCGGCCAAAAGTATTGAGGGTTTGCCCGCCAGCGCGCGAGCCACCGCGGCACGTTGCTGTTGCCCACCGGAAAGTTGGGCGGGGTAATGTTTACCGCGATGGGACATTCCCACTTTGTCGAGGGCCGCTTCGATGCGCTGTGTTCGCTCCGACGGTGTCATTCCGCGATAGGTCAACGGCAGTTCGACATTTTCGTAAACGGTCAGGTCACCGATCAGATTGAAACTCTGGAATATGAATCCCACCTCGCGATTTCGGATGCGCGCGCGTTCGGCGTGGTTGAGATTGGCGACGGCTCTCCCATTGAGGGTATAGCTTCCCTCGCTCGGCGAATCGAGCAAACCTAGAATCGAAAGCAACGTGGACTTTCCGCATCCGGAAGGGCCGGCAATGGCCACGAACTCACCGGGCTGTATAGTCAGGTCCACCTTTTCCAGCGCATGCGTTTCGACTTCGTCGGTGAGAAAGACCTTCCCAACTCTCTTCAGTTCAATCAGCGCGCGCCGCCCGCGTTCGCATTCATTTGGCAAAGGCTCCATGATCATCTGTTTCCTATTTCAAACGGACCTCTTCCAATCCCAAGTATTGCGACATGTCGGATAGAATGATTTGGTCCCCCTCACGCAACGCTTGTCGTACCTCGACGGTGGAAACTGAAACGCGTCCGAGCTTCACGTTCACTCGCACGGCGCGGTTTCCATTATCCACAACCTTAAACAACTCGACGCTGCTTTCGGCTCGGCCATTGACCGGACGCCCCAAAAACAGGGTATTGTCCAGGCGTTCGAGGGTAATTGTCGCGTCCACGCTCAGATCTGGACGAGCGCCTCGGGGCGGTGGGGCGTCCAGCGCGAGATCTACTGTCACGGTCCCATTGATGGCCGCCGGGTCGATCCGAACAACGTGCGCCGGGATGATTCCGTTGCGAGTGTCAACGGTGGCTTGCTGATCGTACTGGACGTCCTTAGCTTCGGTTTCAGCGATCTTGATCTCCGCCTTGAGCCGGGCGGGGTTCGCGATTCGCGCGATAGTCGCCCCCGCCAACAATTGCTGTCCGGGTTGCAGCGGCCTTTCATCCCCAAGCCGCTGAAGAACTCCCGCGATCCCGGCGCGCACGGTCAATGCTGCAAACTCATGGTGCTTCAACTCCCATTGCTTGCGGAGTCTCTCGATATCCGCCTCCTGAACTCTCACTTGCGCGCTGGTTGATTTGCCGCTGATCCGTAATCGCTCCTGCTCCAAGTCATCGCGCTCCTCGAGTTCATTGGCCTTGGAACGGCTTTTCCTGGCGGTTAGCACTGGAACCAGGCCCTCCTTCATCAATTCCTCATCCGCCTGCGCCTCAATTCTGGCTTGCGCGAGATCCGCTTTGAGAGAAGCCGCCAGTGACTGCTCTGTTAGCTGCTCGCTCTCGAGTTGCACCTTGAGCTTCTCCAATTGCGCCTCGGCCGTGTGCCATTGCGATTCCGCCTCGAAGGCTTCCTGCTCCAGTTGAGGGTTGCTGAGCTTGACCAGAACTGTGTCCGCGTCCAGGGCAACCCCCGGCAGCAGCAAAATATTCTCCACTCGCCCCGCGCTTGCGGCCGTCACCCAGCGGACTTCCTCGGGAACGAGCGTGCCATTCCCATGGACTTCACAAACCATCGGCCCTCGCTTCACGATGTCCGTGTAAACGGGTGTTTCGATAATTGGGAGCCCGGGTTTTAAGCGAGATAGTCCGATTGAAATGATCGCCAGGGCGGTGCCGGCGATAGCCAGCAAGATTCCTCGCTGACGCCTTTTCTTTTTTAGAATGTCCGGTCGGGCTATGTCCATTTTTCGATTCCCTTCACTCGCATCTCAAGGCGACCGCCGGTTGAACCATCGCCGCCCGGCGGGCCGGAACCCAACTGGCGAGAAATCCTACCGCCATCAAGAGGAGAACGACGGCACAGAGTGTGAGCGGATCGGTCGGTTTAATCTGGTAGAGCAAGCTGGCCATGACCCGGGTTAAAACAAAGGCGCCGAGCGTTCCAATACAGACACCGATCACAGTGAGGCGCATCCCTTGCGCGACGACGAACCAAACGGCGTCGCGTCTTTGCGCCCCCAAAGCCATGCGAATGCCAATCTCGTGCGTCCGTTGTCTCACTGAAAAGGCCAGCACTCCGTACAGGCCAATCGCGGCTAAAAGGATCGCGATTGCTCCGAAAAAGCTCAACAGCCATGTTTGCCAGCGCGGTTCCGCCAACACTTCGCCGAGCAGGCCGTCCATCGTCCTGACGCGCGGGAGAGGCAGTTGAGGAATTGTTGTTTTGACTTCGGCCCGAATCGCCGACGCCAGCGCCGCCGGCTCGCCCATAGCTCGCAGCACCAAAACGGGGTTTTGCATGGGCCATTGCCAGTAGGGCCGATAAACCTCGGGCACGGCCAGGGGCTCAACCGTGAGCGTCTTCAAATCGCCGACCACACCGACGATTTGGCACCAAATCGCAACTCCGTATTGATCCGTCGCGTCCAGAGGCGCCGCGCCATCTCCCATCGTCACGAATTTCCCGATGGGATCTTCCTTCGGAAAAATCCGGCGCGCGAAGGCCTCGTTGACCAGGACCACGCCGCGCGCTTGCAAAGTATCCGCTTCGGTAAACCAGCGGCCGCGGAGCAGTGGCACTCCCATGGCTCGCAGGTAATCCGGGGTGATGCCCTTTTGCTCCGCCGTCGGCCGGGCATCCGGCGCAACTCGAGGCTGGTCGAAAATCGAAAAGCCCTGGTTTGGCGGATTGCGATCTCTCCGCGGTAACGCGCTCACGGCTCCGACAAACTCCACGCCGGGATAGGCACGAAGGTTTTCGAGGACTCGCCGCAGGCTCGCTTGCGGGCGCGTGGCCGTTGGCTGGACCCAGGTCGTAAATCCCGACACTGAAAAATCGAGTTCCGAGACCAGCAGGTGTCCCGGACGAAATCCGCGTTCGGCCCGCAGCAATTGGCCAAAGCTCTGCAGCATAAGGGCGGCGCCGGTCAGCAGAACCAGCGAGAGCGCCACTTCTCCGATGACGAGTGCGTCGCGCATTCGAGAAGGCCGCAAACCCGCTGATTCGCCGGTGTGGGCGTGACCACTGTCTTTCAGGCTTGAATTCAGGTCGGGGCGTGAGAACTGCCACGCCGGAATGAGGCCAAAGAGAGTCCCGGTCAAAATAGAAACAAGCAGCGTAAAGCCCAGCGCGGCCGGATCGATGTGCGCCTCAGCCAGGCGTGGAATATCGGCTGGCGCCATTGCAACGAATGCCTTCACTGCCCAGTGCGCCAGCAGAAGGCCCGCAACTCCGCCCCCCAATCCGAGCATGACACTTTCCACCAGCAACTGAGCGATAATCCGCGCCCGGCTGGCCCCCAGCGCGAGGCGGATCGCGATTTCCTTGTCGCGCGCGGCCGCTCGCACCAGCAGTAAATTCGCCACATTGGCGCACGCGATTAACAGGACGGCCGCCACCACGCCCCATAAAATGAAGAAGGCGAGTTTCATTTTTCGGCCGACCGCCTGGTCGAGCAGCGGCTCGACGGCGGCTTCGCTGCCAACAGCTTCGCCCGCGTGGTCCTGCCGGAGGCGTTTTTGAATCGTATTAAGTTCCACGCCGGCCTGTTCCAGGGTGGCGCCATCTTTGAGCCGCGCGAAAACATGATGCCAATGTGCTGAACGTCTTTCAGTGAGGCTGACCCCCATCCATCCGAGCGGAAGCCACAACTCGCACTGGCTTGGCACGCCGAACCCTTCGGGCATCACTCCGACGATCGTGTAATCACGCCGGCCGTACGTATCGATTCGCAATGTTTTGCCGAGAACATCGCGATCACCTCCGAAATCGCGCTGCCACAAGTGCCAGCTTAAAACGGCCGCGCGATTCCCCTGTCGTTGATCCTCTTCTGGTAGAAACACGCGTCCAAGCAATGGCTCCACTCCGAAGGTCTTGAACAGGCTCGCGGAGGCGTACGTGCCAGGCACCTTTTTGACGCCGTCCTCCAGTATCAAATTGAACTCGGTGCTGCCTTGCCATCCCGGACACACGGCCATCTCGGCGAAAGATTTGCTTTGCGCTTTCCAATCCAGGTAATTCGGCCCGCTCACCAATCCCTGCTCCAAACCGCGTTCCGGGCTCCGCTCCCAAAGCATCACGAGCCGATCCGGGTCGGGATACGGCAACGGACGCAAAAGCACCGCATTTACCACGCTAAAGATCGCCGTGTTCGCGCCGATGCCCAGCGCCAGCGTCAGAATGACAATCGCGGTAAATCCCCGATGTTTACCGAGCATGCGCGCGCCGAAGCGGAGATCTTTGGCGATATGTTCCACCCAGGTTAGTCCCCGTTCCTCGCGGCACGCTTCCTTGATCGACTCAACCCACCCAAACTGGCGTAACGCCGCCAATCGCGCCTGTTCCGGCGTCATTCCCGCGTTCCTGTTGAGGTCCGTCCGCATCTCCAGATGGGCCCGCAATTCCTCCTCCATCTCGGCATCCAGTTTTTCCTTTCGGAAAACCGCCGCGATGCGCGACCGAACTCTTTTGGCAAAAATCCTCACGGCCTGGCGCTCCCTACGCCGACTGCATCACCTGTCCAATGGCCAGGCACAAACGGTTCCAGCCCACGCTTTCTACCTCCAATTGCTTGCGCCCTCGTTTCGTCAGCGAGTAGTACTTTGCCCGCCGATTGTTTTCTGATTGGCCCCATTCCGACCCAATCCACCCGCGGTCCTGCAAACGATACAGCGCCGGGTAGAGCGAGCCTTCGCCGACGTTCAACACGTCTTCCGACAATTGCTGAATCCGCAGCGCAATCCCAAATCCGTGCATCGGCCCGCGCTCGAGCACTTTCAAAATGAGCATGTCCAAAGTTCCCTGGAGTAATTCAAGTTTATCCATGCTTCCCTCGATTATCGAGGGAAGTATGGGGTTGTTCCCATCGGATGTCAAGGGGAGTTGAATTGGGGACGGGCAGCAGGACAAACGCATCTAAATCCCTGCGGATGCGCGTAGTGTTGGGATGGGAAACGCACGTTTCCGTCCCGGAGGGACAAGCTGAAAATAGCGCAACGTTTTAACGTTGGGTTTTCCGACGATTTCATACGCTAAGTCCCGAAGGGACGGCTGAAGTCACTCCCACAACTGCTCCCAATTCAGTGGCATACCGAAGACGCTTAAAACAATCTGACCCTTTCAAAAAATCTCCGGCACCCCTTCTTCAAGCTGCCGGATGTGGTGAGTGAGACCCTCGCGCAGAGCCAGTTGTTTCAGCCACCGCGGCGGTTCATCCAGCGCTTCAAAGGACAATTTGAATGTCCCATAATGCATCGGGATAAAAGTCTTCGCGTTGATTTCCCGGAAAACCTTGATGGCCTCGTCAGGTCCCATATGAACGTGCCGAAACGAATCGGGATAATACGCGCCGATCGGGAGCATGGCGATTTCCGTAGTCAGCCGCCTGCCGATCTCTTTGAAGCAGTCCGAATAGGCGCTGTCGCCCGCGTGGTAGATTTTGCGCCCCTGGTGCTCGATATAATAGCCACCGTAGCCGCGGTGTTCATCGCGGATCATGCGCGCTCCCCAATGCTTGCTCGGCGTGAGAGTCACTTTCCAGTCGCGATACGAAAAGGTTTCCCACCATTGCAACTCCACAATCCGTTCGAACCCGAGGCCATGCGCAAGGTCTCCCATGCCCCAGGGAACGACTGCGATGCGCGATGAGGTCGGGAGCCGGCGGATGCTCGACTTGTGAAAATGGTCGAAGTGAGCGTGCGTGATCAGGACCAGGTCGATCTTCGGCAAATCGTGAATTCGAAGGCCCGCGTGCTTCAGCCGTTTCATGAAAAAAATCCAATTTGCAAAATTGGGATCAATGAGCAGATTCAGGTCGGTGAATTGGCACAAGAATGAGGCATGCCCAATCCAGGTGATCGCGACCTGGCCTTCGACGATTTGCGGAAAATTCGGGGTTCGGCAAGCACCGGAACGCGGCGTGAACCAGCCTTTCCAGATCATTTCATAGAAGAAAGTGCGCGGGTTAAAGTGTTTGCTTGGAGTCAGTTCCCTAAAAGACCTTGGAATCCGGCGTTTCCGCTTCGGCCTTCCCGTTCCATGATCCGCATTCATTGTAACTCTTTGACGGCGCGGCGCTTCGGCGCTCCTGAATAATGTAGCACTCTCTGCGTCCAAACCAACAGAAGAAAGAAAGCATATGAAAAGAGCCCTATTAACAGTGTCAACCCTGGCAATGCTCGGCACCTCGGTGCCCGCCGTTCAAGCGCATGATGGAGGCTGGCACGCCGCCGGAGCGGTTTTGACAGGCGTGGGGGCGGGCCTGCTCATCGCCCAAGCCGTTAATCCGCCGCCGCCCGTTTACGTCAGTCCGGCGCCCGTTGTCGTGCCGCAACCCGCACCTGTGGTCGTTCAGCAACCCGCGCCCGTCCAGCAGGTCGTTGTCCAGCAACCAACGGTGGTTTATCAGCAGGCGCCGGTCGTTTACGCTCCAGCTCCTGTGGTTTATGCCGCACCGGTTTATGTCCGGCCTGTTGCCCCCGTGGTCAGCTTCCGCTTCGGATTTGGCGGACCCTACTATCACCACCACCACTGGTAAGATCTAAATCGGATTTCCGACTGGGAGGAACCATCCGACTCCAGCCCGCATGAATGCACATCATGCGGGCCTTTTTGTGTCAAGGCTGGCAGAGGGCAGAAATAAAGCCACCGAAGCCGCCAGAGAAACTCTTCGGTTCAGCATTTATATTTTATCGCAAGAAGATTAGAGCGCGGTTTCGGCCAGTTGCGCAATGCGCTGCGCTTGGCTTTCC
>DASYTB010000084.1:0-3965 GCA_036002705.1 Verrucomicrobiia bacterium | reverse complement strand
GGATGTTTTGGAGGAGTTGGGGATTCCGACCGATCTTGGTCCGGAGCAGGCCGCGAAATCATTGCGCGAGGAACATTTCGCGTTCTTTTTTGCGCCGGCTTATCACCCGGCTTTCAGGCATATTGCCGGTTCGCGCAAGATCTGCGCCGAACGAGGCCAGCGCACCATCTTCAATTTTCTCGGGCCGTTGCTCAATCCCGTGCGGCCGAGCGCGCAACTACTCGGCGTGCCGCGCCCGGAACTTTGCGAACCGCTGGCACAGGTTCTGCAACGGCTTGGCTCGCGGCGCGTCATGGTCGTCAGCGGCAACACGGGCGCGGGTTATCTCGATGAGTTCTCCACTTTTCGGGAAACGCACATTGCCGAGTATTACCATGATCGCGGCTTTCATGTCTCGACGATGGATCCGATCCATTTCGGCCTGGCGCCCGCGACGCTTGAGCAACTTCGCGGGGGAGACCGGCGGGAGAACGCTTTCATTTTGCGCGAGATTCTGGCGGGCCGGGAGCGCGGTGCGAAGCGGGATGCGGTCTTACTAAACAGCGCGGCGGCGCTCTTTGTCGCGGGCAAGGCGAAATCGCTGACCGAAGGGTTGGAACACGCCGCCGATCTAATCGATAGCGGAAAGGTGCTGGCAAAACTGGAGCGATTGATCAAATATCGGCCGTGAGCTTTTGGGTAGGACGGCCGCTCGCCCGTTCAAACGGGACCGGCGATCGCCTCCTCGGTTTGGTGATGGCGAATCTATGACTAACCGCACTTCGGGGGGCTCGCTAAGCCGAGTCCACGCGTCTAAATGGGCAGGACAAGTGCCCCGCGCGCCCCGCCTTTCCCGCCCGGCGCCCGAGATCGCCGCATGAACATTCATCACCTGGAGCTTTTCTATTACGTTGCGCGCCACGGAGGAATCAGCGAGGCGGCGCGGAACATGCCTTACGGGATTCAGCAACCAGCAGTCAGCGCCCAGATTCTCCAGTTGGAATCCACGCTCGGGCTCAGCCTTTTTCAGCGGCGACCGTTTGCGCTCACGCCCGCCGGCGACAAGCTTTACCGGTTTATCCAGCCGTTTTTCCAAAACATTGAACACGTGGCGGAGGAACTTCGAGGCGGCGCGGCGGAGTTGGTGCGCATCGGCGCGTCGGATGTCATCCTGCGCGACCATTTGCCGGAAATTATTCAGCGGGTGCGCACGCAGTATCCTTCCACGAAACTGGTCTTAAGATCCGGTTACCAGCCAGACCTCGTCGAGTGGATGCGCAAACAGGAACTGGACCTCGCCTTGACTCTTCTGGATAAAAATGTTCCTCCCGGTTTTAACCTGCTCCCGATTTTTAATCTCCCGCTGATTTTGCTGGCGAGCCGGAAACGGAAGCTGAAAGACCCGGCGGAGCTTTGGAAGGAGAAACGGGTCCAGGCACCGCTGCTTTGCCTTCCGCCCAATGAAATTATTTGCCGCCAGTTTCGAGAGGGCTTGCAAGCTCGCAAAATGGAATGGAAGCCAACCATCGAACTAAGTTCCCTCGAATTGATCGAAACTTACGTTGAAAATGACTACGGATTTGGCCTTGGCCTCCAGTTGCCTGGCAAAAAGTTTTCCCTCCGCGTTAAAGTCTTTCCGTTGCTCGACTTTCCCAGGGTGGATTTCGGAGTGATCTGGCAGGGAGCGCTGACTCCATTTCTGCAGGCGCTTATCAATGAGGTCAAGCGTCGCGCGCATGTGTTAAGCGATGGCGCGGGAACTTCGGCGGGCGCGCCTCTCGGAAAAGATCGCTGATGATGTTCGATCCGGGTCACGGCTTTAGTCCCGGCAGTCCCGGCCCCAATGTCCAGGCCCCAATTGACAGATGCTGAACGAGAGGTACTCTCCACGAGTGGGAACGCTGGCCAGCAGCTCATTTAAGGACCGGCTCGAGGAATCTCTTGAGTCGGGCGGCTACCGTTTCACCCGGCAGCGGCAGGAGGTTTTTGAAGCGGTGGCGGAGAGTCATGACCACCCAACCGCCGATGAAATCCTGGAACGCGCCCGGCGGAGAATGCCGGAGATTTCTTTTGCCACGGTCTATAACTGCCTGGGCGTGCTGGTGGAATGCGGATTGGTCCGCCAGGTCACGCTGGATCGCGGCTCGACCCGCTTTTGCCCCAACATGCGGGAACATTGCCATTTTTTTTGCGAAGAATGCGGGCAGGTGACTGATATTGATTTTCCATCGCGCTCCGCGCTGGGCGCCGTGGCGTTGCCCAGCGGATTTAAGGTCGCGAGCTTTGACCTGTCACTGCGGGGAATTTGCTCCCATTGCCGGTCAAAATCATCAGGGCTGTCAAAAAGGTAACCGGCGGCGGCACAAGGAGGAGGAACACACCACTGGGGTTTGTTCTTGAAAAGAGCCGATCCTGGGTTAACTGTTTGCGCTCTATTTAGAATGATTCTAAAGTGGGGAAGAGGAATTTGAGAGGTTGATCATCCGGGAGTCAGCGAGGAACGGCTCGCGCCGGGTTGTTTGTATGAGCACTGCGACAGAGACAATCGAGCAATTTGTTAAGAAGGAGTACCAGCACGGCTTCGAGACGGACATCGAGATGGATAAGGCCCCTCGGGGCCTGAACGAGGATACCATCCGCCTCATTTCGAAGAAGAAAAACGAGCCTCCGTTTCTGCTCGAATGGCGGCTGAAAGCCTATCGTCATTGGCTGACTATGATCGAGCCGACCTGGCCAAACGTGCATTATCCAAAGATCGATTTTCAGGACGTCATTTACTACGCGGCCCCTCGACAGAAAGGGCCGGCCCCGAAAAGCCTCGACGAGGTGGATCCCAAGCTGATTGAGACCTACAAAAAGCTGGGAATTCCGTTGCGCGAGCAGGAACGCCTGGCGGGAGTTGCGGTGGATGCCGTGTTTGATAGCGTCTCGGTCGCCACAACCTTCAAGGCGAAGCTCGCGGAAATGGGCGTGATCTTCGGTTCTTTTTCCGAAGCGGTGCAAAACCACCCGGATCTCATCGAGAAATATCTCGGCGCGGTCGTTCCTCACACGGACAATTTTTACGCCGCGTTGAATTCCGCGGTCTTTAGTGACGGTTCATTTTGCTACATCCCCAAAGGCGTGAAGTGCCCGATGGAGCTTTCGACTTATTTCCGGATCAATGCCAAGGATACGGGTCAATTCGAGCGCACCTTGATCATCGCCGAGGAAGGCAGCTACGTCAGTTATCTCGAGGGTTGCACGGCTCCGAGGCGCGACACGAATCAGTTGCACGCCGCAGTCGTGGAATTGATCGCGATGGACAATGCCGAAATCAAGTACTCGACCGTGCAAAACTGGTATCCCGGTGACGAACAGGGCAAAGGCGGCATTTACAATTTTGTGACCAAGCGCGGCCTGGCGCGCGGCATCAATTCGAAGATTTCCTGGACCCAGGTCGAGACTGGCTCGGCGATCACATGGAAATATCCCAGCGTGATTTTGAAGGGCGACAACGCGATCGGGGAATTCTATTCCGTGGCGCTGACGAACAATTATCAACAGGCCGATACAGGAACGAAAATGGTTCACATCGGACGCAATACTCGGAGCACGATCGTCTCGAAGGGCATTTCGGCCGGCCACGGCCAGAATAGTTATCGCGGCCAGGTGAAAGTGCTGAAGAGCGCCGCGCACGCCCGGAATTTTTCACAGTGCGATTCGCTCCTGATCGGGAACAAATGCGGCGCGCACACCTTCCCTTACATCGAAGTGAAGAACACCACTTCGATGGTCGAACACGAGGCTTCCACTTCGAAAATCGGCGAAGACCAGATTTTTTATTGCCGCCAGCGGGGCCTCTCGACGCAAGACGCCGTGAACATGATTGTGAACGGCTACTGCAAGGAAGTCTTTCGCCAATTGCCTATGGAATTTGCCGTCGAAGCCCAAAAGCTTCTCGGTGTAAGCCTCGAAGGGAGCGTCGGCTGACGCGCAGCGGCTTT
>DASYTB010000083.1:0-2417 GCA_036002705.1 Verrucomicrobiia bacterium | reverse complement strand
ACTTTCGATTCCGGATCGGCAGGTTTGACGGCTGCATCTTTCTTCATCGCGTCCTGGGCATTGGCGGGAGATGCGAATGCCAGCAGGACGATAACGAGAAACGGTATTCTTTTCATTTCTTGCTCCCCGATTGAGTTTCGCGAATCAAAGCTTCTTGTTTCGCCTGCGCCAGCCCCGCAACAACCTCAGCCATCTTATCGAGGATCTCGTTCCAACCCTCCAATTGCCCGCTATTCCTTGCGCTCTCCATGGGTTCATTTCCAATGAAGGTGAGTTTCGTCTGGCCGTTTCCTAAATCCTCAAAGAGGGCCACGTCGTACGCACCTTCGATGGCCTCAGGTTCGATTCCCAATTGCGCAGGGTCAATCCTGTTTCCCTCCGGGTCAGAAAAATACATCAAGGAAACAATCTTCTCGTATGGAACAATCTCGTGGTATTCAACCGCATTCCAGCCCTCCTGCCCATCCGGCGCTCTCATGCAGCAGAGAAGCTTTCCACCTACGCGAAAATCCATCTTGCAAACCGGCGCGGTAAAGCCCTTCGGACCCCACCACTGCATTATGTACTTCGGGTCTGTCCACGCCTTCCAAACCAATTCGCGTGGGGCATCGAAAACTCGCGTTATCGTCATCCGCTCTGTCTCGTTAACCGTGTTATTTGTCATCTCTGACCTCCGTCCTTCTTCATTTGATTCACAACCGCCTCCAGCTTGTCGAAGCTCTCTTCCCAGAATCGGCGATAGCTATTCGCCCAGTCGCTGACTGTCTTTATCGCCTCCGGCCTGAGCGTGCATACACTCTCTCGCCCACGCTTCGTCTTGATCACAAGACGCGCTCGAACAAGGTAGGCAATGTGTTTTGAAATCATCTGCTGCGAAAGCGAGAACGGCTCCGTCAACCCATGCACCGAGGCAGGTCCACGAGAGAGTCGTTCGATCATCGCCCTACGGGTGGGATCAGACAAAGCCGCAAATGTTGTACCCAATCTATCCACAACCATATGGTAGTGATTTTCGGTCGAATGTCAATCGATATTCTCGCGAGCCAGATTTCCATTCCCTGGTCTCAGAACCCTTACACCGACGCGTGATAGATTGCCAATGCACTCACTGAACAGGATTGCTACCCTTAGGTCGGCCAGTCGTCAGTTAATCGTCCGAGAGTGTGGACCGCCTATGCGGTAATTACGACAAGGCCGAGCGTCGACAACTCCTAAAATGGATAAGGTCTGTGGCTTTTCGACCGTTGTTGCTGCTCGACACCGGCCTTTCAAAGGAGAGCAATGTGCCCGCTCAAGCCGAGAAAGCAGCGCGATTCGTAGCCCTTCATCAGCGACCCGCGCCGTTTGTGGTAGGAAATCCCTGGGATGCTGGAACAGCCCGCATTCTCACCGCGCTGGGATTCGCCGCGCTTTCCACCACCAGCGCCGGCCTGGCGTTTACGCTGGGCCGCCGCGACGGCACCGCGAGCGTGAGCCGCGCAGAAGCTCTCGCCAACGCCAGGTCTATCGCCGAGGCGACTCCGCTGCCGGTCGCTGCCGATCTCGAAAACGGCTACGGCCATCGCCCCGAGGAGGCGGCCGAAACCATCCGGCTCGCCGCCGAAATGGCGGGCCTCGTGGGCGGGTCGATTGAGGACGCGACCGGCGACTCCGCCCATCCCATCTACGAATTCAACCACGCCGTGGAAAGGGTCGCCGCGGCGGCAGCGGCGGCTCACGCCCTTCCCTTTCCGTTTGTGTTCGTGGGCCGCGCCGAGAACTACCTTCATGGACGGCCCGATCTCGACGACACCATCCGCCGGCTTCAGGCCTATGAAGTCGCCGGCGCCGATGTCCTCTATGCTCCGGGCATCACCAGCCCCGGCGACATTCGCACCGTATGTTCTTCGGTGAGCAAGCCGGTCAACCTGCTGATGGGAATCAGGGGGGCGCCCAGGCTCTCGCTCAGTGAACTGGGCGCGCTCGGCGTGCGCCGCGTGAGCATCGGCTCAGGATTTGCCCGCGCGGCGCTGACCGCCTTTGTCACCGCGGCCCGCGAGGTGCAGGAACAGGGCACATTTGCCTTTACTGAAGACGCGCTCTCTTTGTCCGAAATCGCCGCCCTTTTCCCTTTGAAGTTAGCTTTGGGTTGACCTCCATTTCTCACGTCGGTCCCGAATCCTGGCAAGGTGCTCTGCCTGTGCCAACCGGCTTGCAGAAAATTAACCGTGCCGGGCGCACAATGGAAATTGAACTAACACTTTTTGCAGCGACCCGGTGTTGAGCCGATTTGCATTTCTAGCCGGAATCTGGAACCCGCCGGGATAGGACACGGGTGTCCGGAAAACTGGCGGGACTGGACCCAAACCGAGTAAAAAATGAAAAAAAAGCATCGAAAGTCGAGTTTTTGGGGAAGAAAAATTACGTCTATCCTTAAG
>DASYTB010000082.1:0-3289 GCA_036002705.1 Verrucomicrobiia bacterium | reverse complement strand
GAAGTGCTGCGGCGCAACTTGCATACGCGCGAACTACTCGAACAGGTGCAGACGTCCGACGAACGGACTCGGCTGATTCTTGATTCCACCGCCGAGGGCATTTATGGCATGGATACGAGCGGCCGCATTACTTTTGTTAATCACGCGACCGCCAACATGCTGGGATTCGCTCCCGAGGAGATGAATGGCCAGCCCGCGCATTCCCTGATTCATCACCACCGTCCAGACGGCAGCCTTTATCCAGTCGAGGAGTGTCCGATGCGCGCGGCCTGCCAGCGCGGTGAACACCGGCGCGTGGACGACGAATTCCTCTGGCGAAAGGATGGCGTTGGAATTCCGGTCGAGTATCGCACCACACCGATTGTAAAAAATGGTAAAGTTCTCGGAGCCGTGGTCAGCTTCAGTGACATCGCCGAACGCAAGCGCGCCGAGCAACGTCTCCGCGAGACCGAACAGTTCTTCAGGGGCGTCCTTGAACTTGCCCCGGATGGGCTCATGGTTGTGGACAGCGACGGCATCATCCGTCTGGCGAATGCCCAAACGGAAAGGCTATTCGGTTATACGCGCAGCGAGCTCGTTGGCCAAAACGTCGAAATCCTCGTTCCGCCGGAGGTTCGCCGTGGTCATCCTGGCTTGCGCGAGGCTTTTCACCACTCTCCCTCGGTTCGCGAGATGGGGGTAGGTCGCGAACTTAATGCGGTGCGCAAAGATGGCTCTCTCTTTCCCGTCGAAATTGGGCTTAGTCCGCTTGAGGCGCGCCGGGGCGAAGGAGCGCAAGTCGCCGTCTCCATTCGGGACATCACGGAGCGCCGGGAACAGGAGAATGTCATCAAGCAGGCCAAAGCCAAAGCCGAGGAAGCCACTGAGATGAAGTCAATGTTCCTGGCGAACATGAGCCACGAAATCCGTACGCCCATGAACGCGATCATCGGCCTCTCGCATCTCGCGCTCAAGACACAGCTTACTCCCAAGCAGCGCGATTACCTTGCCAAGGTCCACAATGCCGGCACTTCTCTCCTCGCGATCATCAATGATATTCTCGATTTCTCCAAGATCGAGGCTGGCAAACTCGACCTGGAAAGTACTGACTTCAAGCTCGATGAAGTGATTGCTTCCGTCACCACCCTAACCGCGCAAAAGGCGCACGAAAAAGGCCTCGAGTTTCTCGCGCACGCCGCTCCCGGCATCCCGGAGCAGTTGCTCGGCGATCCGTTGCGGTTGGGACAAATTCTCACCAATTTTGTGAACAATGCCGTGAAGTTCACCGAGCGCGGCGAAATCCGCGTCGAGATCGAACAACTCGACCGGACGGGCGAAAAAGTGCAGCTCAAATTCTCGGTTCGTGACACCGGCATGGGCATGACACGCGAGCAGTCCTCAAAGTTGTTTCAGCCATTCACCCAGGCCGATATGTCCACGACCCGCAAGCATGGCGGCACGGGCCTCGGCCTCACCATCTGCCGGCGCCTGGTTGAACTGATGGGCGGCCGGATCTGGCTCGAGAGCGAACCGGGCGTGGGCAGCACCTTTTACTTTACGGTCTGGCTCGGAGTTGGCGACGCTAAGAAATCCGGCAAAATCGTCCCCGAGCGCCTCGCCAGGCTGCGCGTGCTGGTCGCGGATGACAATCCCGCGGCTCGCGAGATTCTTCAGGAGCCCTTAAGCGCCCTCGTGAGCCGGGTCGATACGGTTGCCTCCGGAAAGGAAGCGATCTCCGCCGTCAAACGACAAGATCCAAAGGAGCCTTACGATATCCTGTTCCTCGACTGGAAAATGCCGGGCATGGATGGGCTGGAAGCCAGCCGCCACATCAAAAGCGACGAAACATTGAGCCATCAACCCGCCATTGTCCTGGTGACGGCGTTCGGGCGGGAAGAAGTGCGGGAAGAGGCCGAGCGGCTGCAGCTTGACGGTTTCCTCGTAAAACCGGTCACCCGGTCCATGCTCCTGGACGCTCTGGTCAATGTTTTTGCCCACGCGAGCGATGAACTCACCGTTCGGGCCGAGGGTGATCAGGCCGAGCGATTGCGTGGAGCGAGAATCCTTCTCACAGAAGACAACGAGATCAATCAGCAAATCGCGGTTGAACTGCTGGAAGGAGCGGGCGCTTCCGTGAAAATCGCGAACAATGGACGAGAGGCGGTGGAGCTTCTGTTCAACGGAGTGCAGCCGCCGCCCTTCGACGTCGTCCTGATGGATCTGCAAATGCCGGAAATGGACGGTTACCAGGCGACCGCACGGCTGCGGGCAGAATCGCGCTTCACCACTTTGCCGATCATCGCGATGACGGCGCACGCCACCATTGAAGAGCGCCAGCGTTGCCTGGCGGCAGGCATGAACGACCACGTTTCAAAACCGATCGATCCGGCGATGTTATTCGAAACAATTGGGCGGTTCTATAAGCCCTCGAGCCCGTCCGGCCCATCAGACGGAAATCCGGCCAGGCCGGGGGAAAAATTCAAGGAAATGAAAACGATTTTAAATGAATCAGCCGCGCTCCTCCCACCACCTCTGCTTCAGGACCCTGCCCTTCCAGTCATCGCCGGGCTCGACACGGAAGACGGGCTGACCCGCGTCGCTGGAAACCTAAAGCTTTATCTAAAACTACTCCGGCAATTTGCCGATCAGCATGGCGCATCAGTCCACGAGATTTCGGCGGCCTTGGCCAAATTGGACTTTGTTCTGGCCGAACGCCTCGCGCATACCCTCAAAGGTGTCGGCGGAATTCTCGGCGCTAAAACTGTCCAGGCCGCCGCGGGCGCCTTGGAAAAACTAATTCGCTCAAGAGCGGATGCATCCAAACTCGACCCGTCGCTAAACGAACTGCGGACGGCATTGGACCCCGTCACAACGCAAATTCAAGCTTGTCTCGGGTCGCCCCCCCAGAAAGCAGAGACCCGCTCGGATTTGAAATCCCTGGCCGGCTCCTCGATTTCACCCGAAACCGCGGACCGTTTGCTTGCCCTTCTCTCCGAGTTCGACCCGGGCGCCGTGGACTTCCTCGAGCAGAACCAGGATGTTCTGCGGCCAATGTTCAAAGATGATGCCTGGCGGGAGTTCGGGAACTTCGTGCGCGATTACGCATTCCCGCAGGCGCAGGCCTGTCTAGAGCAAGCTCGAAAGACAAAATGATGATCAACGGTCACTCTGCTGTCAGTTCTGACAGTAGAGGCCCGGGCTCTTTTTATCTCAGATTAACTTCGCTGCTCTGAAGAATTCGCCAACGTGAAGAACCTCTCAGATTGCCGAGTATTATTGGTGGACGATGCCAAGCCGAACCTGGACATCC
>DASYTB010000081.1:0-7336 GCA_036002705.1 Verrucomicrobiia bacterium | reverse complement strand
TGGACGGTGCAACCGGTGACCTTCACGCCATGGTCCAATGCCTGTTTCCACGCTTCCAACCCCGGAAAGGACGGCAGCAGCGACGGGTGGATATTGATCACGCGCTCGGCGAATGTGCGCAAAAACTCGCCTTTCAAAATGCGCATGAAGCCCGCCAAGACCACCAGGTCCACCTCGGCCTGGCGTAATTCCGCGATAAAGCGGTTCTCCGCTTCCTCGTCGAGCTTGGTCCGAAATTGTCCCGGTGGAATGTAAACCGTCTTGAGCCCGTGGCTCTTCGCGAGCCCTAAAATGCCCGCGTTTTCCACGTCGCTCGCCACGAGCACGATTTTCATCGGGCATTCCGGCCGGGCGCAATACTTCGCCAGGGAATCCAGGTTCGATCCTTTGCCGGAACCAAGCACACCCAATCTCACCTTTTCCATCGCGGACACCTGCTACTCATGCACGCGTTTGCCAGCCGCCGACAAGAAAGAATCGAGAAAACGTCCCATCGAACCTATCTATCACGACGATCAATCCTACGACGGAAATTCTTGCAATCGCGTGCCCGTTGGAAGGCATTGTCTGCGCCCGGCCAGCAAGGTATGTTGCTTCTCGATTCACATGAAAGACGCAGTTTTATTCGCGCCGTTCCGGCGCGCGCTGATGCGACTCGCCGCACTGGCTTTGGCATTCGTGGCAAGTCTCCCCACGCTCGGCGCAAAAGAGGCGCCCACGGAATGGAGCTTTCGCAATAATGTCCAACCTGTCCTCGCGAAGTCGGGTTGCAACGCGGGTGCGTGCCACGGCGCGGCGGCGGGGCAGAACGGCTTCAAGCTTTCGTTGCGGGGATATGATGATGAAGGGGACTTTAATGTGCTCACCCGGCAAGCGCTTGGGCGGCGCATCAATGTAAATGATCCGGGGCGAAGCCTGATCCTGCTAAAAGCGACCGCGACCGTGCCGCACAAGGGCGGCGAACGTTTCAAGGTCGGCTCACAGGAATATAAAATTCTTTCGGAGTGGATCGCCGCGGGCGCGCCGGGTCCGAAAAAAGATGAGCCTCGCATCGCGCGCATCGAGCTTCTTCCGAATCATGTGACGCTCACGAACGGCGCGTCGGAAGAGCTCACCGTGAATGCCTGGTTCAGTGATGGCCATTCGGAGGATGTCACCCGCTGGGCGAAATACACCGCTGCGAATGCCTCGGTCGCGCTGGTCGATGATTATGGCAAACTGAAGGTGATCGGCAATGGTGAAGGCGCCGTCACCGCCTGGTATCTGAGCCGCATCTCGATTGCGACGGTGACAATCCCGTACACGAATTCAGTGCCGGAGGAGGTTTTTGCTAACGCGGAGCACCGCAATTTTATTGATAATCTGGTGCTCGAAAAGCTGAAGAGCCTGAATCTACCTCCGTCGCCGCGCTCTTCAGATTCGGAGTTTATGCGCCGGGTCTTTCTGGATAGCGCGGGAATCTTGCCGACAGTCGAAGAAACGAAAGCGTTCTTAGAAGACAACTCCCCGAATAAGCGCGACGAATTGATTGAACGCCTGCTCAAGCGCCCGGAGTTTGTCGATTACTGGACTTATAAGTGGTCCGACTTGCTGCTGGTGAGCAGCAAGAAACTGCAACCGGCGCCGATGTGGGCCTACTACAATTGGATTCACGAAAACGTGGCGGAAAACACCCCGTGGGATGTTTTCGTTCGCAAGGTTGTCACCGCCCGGGGAAGCTCCATCGAAAACGGCGCGGCGAACTTTTACGTGCTGCACGAGGATCCGCGCGAAATGTCCGAAACCACGTCCCAAGCCTTTCTCGGCATGTCCATCAATTGCGCCAAGTGCCACAACCACCCAATGGAAAAGTGGACGAACGACCAGTACTACCAAATGGCGAATCTGTTCGCCCGCGTGCGCAAAAAAAGCGGTCCGGCCGACGGCGAGGAAATTGTGTTCGCCGCTGCGTCGGGCGACCTGGTGCAGCCGCTCCGCGGAAAGCCCCAGCGCCCCGCGCCGCTCGATGGCAAGACGCTGCGAATGGATGATCCTTCAGACCGGCGCGAGGCCCTGGCGGACTGGCTGGTCTCGCGCGAAAACCCTTACTTTGCCCGGTCCATTGTCAATCGCGTCTGGGCAAATTTCATGGGCGTTGGCCTTGTCGAAAATGTCGATGATCTGCGCGTGACCAATCCGGCGAGCAATGAAAAGCTGCTCTCCGCGATGGCGAATTTTCTCGCCGATCAAAAGTTCGATCTCAAGGCGTTGATGCGCGGGATTCTCCAATCCGAGACATATCAGCGAGCCAGCAAGGCGCTTCCTGAGAACGCCGGCGATGAACGCTTTTACTCGCATTATTACTCGCGCCGCCTGATGGCCGAAGTGATGCTCGACGCTCTTTCTGCGGCGACTGGCTCGCCGACAGAGTTCAAAGGTTATCCGAAAGGCTGGCGCGCTTTGCAGCTTCCGGATTCAAATGTCGATTCCTATTTCCTGAAGTCGTTCGGACGCCCGGAGCGGGACAAGACCTGCGTCTGCGAACGGACGAGCGAGCCGAGTGTCACTCAGGTCTTGCACATGGCCAACGGCAGCACGATCAACCAGAAGCTTGAGGCCAAAGAGAACCGGATCAGCAATTTGCTCGAAGAGAAAGCCTCGCCGGAGAAAATCGTAGAGACTGCTTATCTTGCAGCGCTGTCGCGTTATCCAACTGAAACCGAAAGGGAAAAGCTTGTGAAAACCGTGACCGACGCGAGCGAAAAAGACAGACGCGGCGTTACCGAAGACCTGTTTTGGGCGATCCTGAGCAGCAAAGAGTTTCTCTTTAATCATTGATCTGCTTCGTACCTTGGGATCAATCATTGATGAACTGCTGAATCACGTTCTCCGTCGCAGGAGAGGGGTAGAGTTGAACCATGGAGCCAGGGTGTAAACTTTCTGGTCGCCTTCTGACCGCGGTCGGCGCGCTCGTGCTCCTCACCGGGATTACCGTTGATTTGTTCGTTAATCGACAGGCGCTCTGGGGCGCAAACGAGAATTGGCAAATCTGCCACAGTTGCGGACTGCAACTGATGACAAAGAACTGGACCGTTTTGCAACTGGATGGGCCGTTACATTCCAGCGAAATCGAAAATCCAATCAGCCGCGCACTTCGTTCCGGGCGCACCAACCTTTGTGACCACAAGTTTCTGGCGTTCAGCATTTATCAAACGAGGATCGCGATCAACCCGATTCCGATGGGGCACGAAAGGTTCAGCGGGAACACGATGCTGCAACATTTCACGGAAAGTGAGACTCTGGCGGCCGCACTCGCGGCCCTTGCTCCCGAGCAGCGACGCGTCGTGTGGGAAAACCTCTGTCTCCTTTCCCTGCGCCCAAACAATCCTCACCTGGTGCGCCTGAGCCAAATGCTCAAAGACAAAGCTGCCGGCCCTGAGATTCTCACCTATCTCCGCGGAGCTGATGCTTTTTGGATTCTGCGCTAAAATCAGAGGCAACCCTGATGCTCACGGCGGCATCCTTCGGTTTAGAACTGAATCAATGCGATTTACTTTTGCCGCGACGATGATAGCGCTCGGGATTGCGTGCGCGACGCACGACCGAAGCGGAATCCAAACGGAAGTGGTCACTTTTCCGAAAGGCGCTCTCGTGCAGTACCAAGGCCACGCGCTCGGAAGGGCGCCGGTAAGAATCACGCTGCCGCAGGACGAGTCAGGGCGGCTCACCGAACGGACGGAAGTCCGAGCCGTTCCGAACAGCGAACAGCCGATGCTTTTTGCTCAAAGCCGCGTTCTCGATCCGAATCGGGCGGATCGCGTGCCGGACCGCATCATGATCGATTTATACCTACACGGCACCAACATGATCGCGGAAGGGCCACGAGCCACCAGCCACGTGGAAATCGCTTCAGGGAGCAGTTCGCACAAAATAAAAGCCATTGACCGAGGCAAACCGACTCAAGTGATTGGCCTCGACCGCTGGAATCCAGGAATGTATTAGCCATCAAGCCAAAGGGCCAGTTCGCCATCCGACTTGTCCGGCACGGAATTGCACTGGATTCCGATTTTTCCTCGGAAGGACGGACGAGGAGCAACCGACTGATCTCGGTCGCCGGTCCCGTTTGTCAGCGGTCACAATTCGGGCTTGCCGTCCATACCGGAATCGTTCTTCGGCTTTTTAAGCGGCTTGCCAGCCGTCCTGAATGAAGTATGCTTCAACTTGCCTGAGCGCCGCGCGTGCGGATGTTCGTCAAGGCTGAGAAACGAGAAGTTAACCAGGTAGCTTAACCCTTAACCTCCGTTGCCTTTTAAACCGCAACGTCTGGTCCTAATGGAACGTTAGGCAATCGGAGCTTCGTTGGGAGATCACACGCGATCGTGAATCCTCCAGCCAGGCATCCCTTATCTATCCGAATTATTATATATGCTGACAATGGAAGAGGCCCTCAAGCAGAGCGATAAAAGCTTTGCCGCGGGACAAATCGTAAAAGGAACCATCATCGAAGTCCGCCCGAAGGAAGTGTTGGTGGACATTGGCTACAAGAGTGAAGGCGCAGTCCCCGGCAATGAATTTGACGATATTCACGCCGTGCGCGTCGGCGACGAGATCGACGTCCTTATCGAGAAGCTCGAGAACAAAGAAGGCATGGTCGTCCTCTCGAAGGAAAAAGCCGAATTCAAAAAGAACTGGGACAAGATTTTAACCATTTGCAACGAAGGCGGCACGATCACCGGCAAGGTCAAGGCTGTGGTTAAGGGCGGCCTTCTCGTGAACATCGGTGTCGAGGCGTTTTTGCCGGCATCGCAGATCGACATCACGCCGCCGAAGAATCTCAACGGGTACGTCGGCAACAGCTACGAATTCAAAGTTGTTAAGATCAATCAGGAGCGCCAGAACATCGTTCTCTCGCGCCGCGAATTGATCGAGCAGGAGCGCAACGAGAAACGCGCCAAATTGCTCACCGAGATGATGCCGGGCGACATCCGCAAGGGCACCGTCAAGAACATCACCGATTTCGGCGCCTTCATCGACCTCAACGGTCTCGATGGCTTGCTCCATATCACCGATATGAGCTGGGGCCGCATCGGTCATCCTTCGGAAATTCTCAAAGTCGGTCAGGACATTGATGTCGTCGTTCTCGACGTCAACCGCGAGAAGGAACGCGTCAGCCTGGGCCTCAAGCAGAAGCTCGCCAATCCCTGGGACAAAATCGAAGAGAAGTATCCCATCGGCGCGAAGGTCAAAGGCAAGGTCGTCAACCTCGTTCCTTACGGAGCGTTTGTGGAACTCGAACCCGGTGTCGAAGGCCTTGTCCACGTTACCGAACTTTCCTGGACCAAGCGCATCGCCAAGCCTTCGGATGTTCTCAAGCCGGAACAGGAAATCGAAGCCGTGGTGCTCGGCATTAACCGCGACGAGCAGAAGATTTCGCTCGGCGTCCGCCAGCTTGAAATCAATCCCTGGGACCGCGCCAGCGAGAAATATCCGCCGGGCAGCCACGTCAAAGGAAAGATTCGCAACCTCACCAGCTACGGCGCTTTCGTCGAGTTGGAGGACGGTCTCGATGGCATGATCCACGTCTCGGACATCTCCTGGACGCGCAAGATCAATCATCCCTCCGAAGTGCTGAAGAAGGGCGACGATGTCGAAGCCGTGGTGCTCGAAATCGACAAAGCCAACCAGCGCATTTCCCTCGGCCTGAAGCAACTCGCCGAAGACCCCTGGTCGAACATCGACAAGTATTACAAAGTCGGTGACCTCGTCACTGGCAAGGTCACGAAGCTCGCGAGTTTCGGCGCCTTCATCGGCCTGCAGCACGATATCGACGGCCTCGTCCATATCTCACAAGTGAGCGAAGATCGCGTGGACAAGATCAAGAATGTCCTCAAAGTCGATCAGGAAGTCACCGCCCGCGTCATCAAAATCGACAAAGGCGAACGCCGGATCGGCCTCTCGATCAAAGCCGCGAACTACTCCCCCGAGCAACTCAAAGCCGAGCAAGCCGTCCTGGACAGCCTCAAACCCGGCGAAGACCTCGTTGCCCTTCAACACGCCTTCGACCAGGCCGACGAGAACAAGTAACGGCCTTCAGTTCAGATTCTAAATTCGCAAAAGCGGGCCTTCGGGCCCGCTTTTTACTAAATGAAGCCAAAAGTTTACCTCGAAACCACAATCCCAAGTCTTTTGACGGCATGGCTCAGCCGAGACGTGCTAATTGCCGGACAGCAACAGGCCACGCGTGATTGGTGGCAGACCCCGGTCCGCTTGTAAGCGATTTCAAGGACTTGTGTCTGCGCGTCGTAATCGACTGCCCAGCCATGGAAGACTCAACTTTTTTAATCGGCATTTTTTGAGAAACTTCCGGTGAGAGGGCAAGTTTTCGCGTACAGCAGCGCGTGTCGAGCTAAACAGGTACATCTTACAATTATCCGGCTTCTCTTTTGCGGCTTATCCGAGCGGCTCCGATCCTCTCATTGGCTCCTAATTCTGCGGTCGCGAATTACCGAGCTCGCAGCTTCGGGGGACCTTCCTTCTTACAAAATTGAAACGTATCACTCCGACGAAGGATTCTACGCCCTCTCGAAAACCCGCCTTTCGAAAATTCCCGCGACGGAAGCCGGTGAAACCGGTGGACGCAGCTTCTTGTGAAACTGAAAGAGTCGCCGCTCAATGCGCCTCTCGTTCGTGGCGAAGGGGGATTACACCTCCGTTGCCACGAGCAATCTCGGAACAGAGAACAGTGTGAATATCATGTGGAAAAGATTTAATAACCTTCTTTTCAAATTGCCTGGCAGGTTCGCCACGATGGGGGGCGTGAACGGGAAGCTAACAGATTTACCTGCTTTATCTCCTCCTGGAAAAAATTGGAAAGAAGCCTCGGCGAAAACACCAGCCGTCGGTGAGATCGTGCTGTATCGCACGGCGTACTATCAGATGCCCGGGTATATCGATACCTTTGGCCGTTGGGTGGCGATGGATGGCCAAGAGGAGGAGCATTCCGTGCGCTGGTGGCGCGAATTCAAGCAAAAGCCGACGAGCTGGCCTGAGCGGACGAATTAATTCGCGCCCGACTACGGGAGATCGCGCAGGAACTGCCCGGCCAGGGCGATCCGTTTCTCATCGAAGAAGGCTTTTCCGCCGTGGCCCGCGCCATGGACAATCTCCAAACGAACGCTACAGCCCGCGGTTTCGTAAGCGCCCTGAAGTTCGAGCGCCTGGTTGACGGGCATTTGCGGGTCTTGATCGCCATGCACGAGGAGCAGCGGAGGATCATTCTTATCCACGTGAAAAACCGGGCTGGCCTGGCGCGCGAGTTCTTTTTTTTCATCTGGTTTTCCGCCGAGCAAAAGATCGA
>DASYTB010000080.1:0-3531 GCA_036002705.1 Verrucomicrobiia bacterium | reverse complement strand
AGATGAACGTCGCTGCTTCGTTCACGGCTTGGCCCAGCGCAGCGCGTACTGCCCAATAACTGCTTTCGGCGGCATCATCCGCTTTGGAGCGTCCGCCCAAGGCAAAAACTTCCAGACAGTTCAACCGCGTCTGGACCGCCGTCACGTCGAAGCCTTCGCTTCGCGCAATATCCGCGATCGAGCGAAGCATGATTGTGGTCGAAATCGGCAATTCCAAAGCGACCGAGGCAAGGCCAAATGCGCCGCCGACCGTTCCGGATGCGCCCACCAGCACCTTGTGCAGCCACTCCGAACTTGCTCTCGGATTCTTTTCCCCCAGCGTCGCGGTGGCGACTTCCAGCGCTTTTAGCAACGCCCGCCGGACGCTTTTATTCAAGCTCTCGCTCCATCCCGGAGGAAGCATCTGAATTCCCTTTTCGATCGGGCTGCCGAGGACATTGGCCAGGCGCGCCGTAAACCCAGGATTATCGAGAAGCGATTTGGCGTAACGAAGTTCGTTCAGTTCCTCGTTGCTTAACGGGGTGTACGGCACGGGCCGGATCTCTTCCATGCCCAAAGCTTACCACGAAACCACGACGGTGCGTAAGGACCCCACGGCATTGATGAGGCGGCAAATCGTACTCGTCCAGATCTCGGCCCGGAACCTGCTAAGCAAAGGTTCCAGAAGGTGTTTGCAGGAGGCAACCCGTCTGCTATAACCGTATTTGAAATGCCCAGTTCCTCGTATGCCATTGGTCAGGCCGTGTTTATCCGCACGGACACGCCGGACTACGCGGAGGAGACGCTTCCCTTTAAAACGCTAGAGGAACTGGTCAAAATCTGTTCAACCCCGCACGAAAACCTGACACTCGACAAGATCGTCGTCTATAGTCTCGTCGAAGGGGAACCGCACTCCCTGATGCTCGGATATCTTTCCTGCTCGAGAGGGCAACAACCGGGGATGCCTGCGCTCGATGCTGAGACTTGAATCGTCGGCGAACGGTTAAACTCAGTTCTTGCGAAGGTCCAGTTTGCATTCCCGAACGGCGAATCGGCGGAACTCATCAAAGGATAAATCCAAGGCGTGCGTCGCCTGGAGAGATCGCAACCGGGCGAAGAATTCGGCTTCGGCGCGCAGAACTCTGGTTCAGCCGGGTCTATGGCTCCGTGGAACTCACCGTAAAGCCGCGCGAGCTCAGCGATTTGCGCTCGCGAAATCATTCATGTAGGGCGCGCCGCCGCTCGGCCGCGTTTCGGAGATCGAGGATCCGATCCAAGGAAGCTTTCGCTGAATCCGCGCTATGCAAAGTTCGAAGCTGCGCGGCCGCCTGATCGCAGCGCAGATTGCCACCACCTTGCTCCAAATTGCGACGGTGCCTTGCATGGTTGGCTCACGATGAGCAAGTTTCGCAGCGACCGCGTAAGTGAGTTCGACCTTGGTGACGAGCGCGCTCACGTCATTTTCGAGCGCGGAATGCGAGCGACGGTCCTCCGGCCGATCTCGTGAATTCGTAAACGGCTTTCTCGCCCAGTTGCTCCAAATCGACCAGTTCAAAAGTCACGCCTTCGAAAGCAATCGGATTGCGAACTCCCGGCAAGATACCGTCTCTCTCGGAGCGGAGCTATTAAAGAATAAAAAAGAGCCGGTTCAACACCGGCTCGTCGAGTGATAAGGCCATTTACGTCCCCACTCAGGACGCTCAGAAGCGCTGCAAAGCCAACTTAATCTTTCGGTGCGGCCATCGGAGCTTTGCAACTAAGCAGGGCCTCTCTACCAACCCATTGCAGATGGACACACATGAACTGCTAAAAGGTTAGAACCTCCGCGGGAAAAAACGTTCAAACATTCTTTTCGGGCTTAAAAAAGTCCTGAAAGATCGTCGTGGCGGCGTGCTCTTTCGCCTTGGCAGGCCGCCGGGCGATAATTCGATTCAGGGGAAGGTCTTTTCCGGCAAGCAATTGCGTTAACGTGTCGAGCTTGCCCGGTCCAGAAGCCAGCACCCAGGCATCTCGCGCCCGGATGATCGGCTGATAGCCGAGGGTAACTCTGCTCGGCGGCGGCTTTGTGGCAACGACGTGGCGATAAACTCGGGGATCGTCAACCCACTCACGCCCTTCGATGGGAAAAAGCGAGGCCACATGCCCGTCCTCGCCCAGCCCGAGAACCACCAAATCCAGGAGCGGGATGCCGGCGTCAGTTAAAGGCATGATCCGGCACAGCTCTGCTTCAGCTTCTTTGGCCGCAACCGAGTAATCATCCTCGCCACGGATCCGATGAACATTTGGTGAGGGGATGTTTAGCGGTTTGAAAAGGTGTGTCTGAGCGAGGGCGTAGTTGCTCTCCAGATCGGTTGGAGGAACACAGCGTTCGTCGGCCCAAAAAAAATGAACATTCTCGAAGCGGGCCGGGCTGCGACGCGTGCTCTCGACGAACTGCCGGTAAAAAATGGGCGCGATTCGTCCGCCCGAAAGTGCGACGCCGAACGGAGCGGAAAAGTCCTTGCGACAGATCAGCAGCGCAACAAATTCATCCGCGGCGTAGCGGGCAAGTTCTTCAGGACTGGGCAGGTACCGCAGGTTGAACGCCGGAGGATTCATTGGGTAGAGTTGGGTTGCGCCAGGCATGATTGGATTGGGCGAGTAGATCGTCGGCCGCGACAGGTCCCCAGGTGCCGGCGGAATAGAATTCGCGGTTCGTGAGGGGCCGTTCGCCCCAGCCTTTCCGAACCGAATCGACAATCTTCCACGCGGACTCGACTTCATCACGCCGAATGAAAAGCGTGGCATCGCCCGCGATGACATCGAGGAGCAAGCGTTCATACGCTTCCGGAGTGTAAGCGCCGAATTCCGTGTCGTAGCTGAAATTCATTC
The DNA here is from genome assembly GCA_036002705.1 of Verrucomicrobiia bacterium. Classification (GTDB taxonomy): domain Bacteria; phylum Verrucomicrobiota; class Verrucomicrobiia; order Limisphaerales; family SXQI01; genus DASVNK01. Next base: position 681 of record DASYTB010000080.1, on the reverse strand, counting down.
GCACGGGCCGGACCTGGATGCTGGTTCCGGGAACTTTGCCGTTGAAGCGCAAATAAATGCTTTCCTCGGGCTGAAGACGCAACGTGAGCGCGTTGGCATCCAATTTATTTCCGCATTGCGCGGCGAAAAGGATATGCGGGGCGGGCCGGAACTGAACGCGAACTTCACTGGCACTGAGCGGAAGCGCTTTGCCCGTCCGCAAATAAAAAGGCACGCCGGACCAGCGCCAGTTATCGATGAAGAGTTTCAACGCGACGTAGGTCTCGACGTTCGAATCCGATCGCACCTTCGTCTCCTGGCGGTAACCGGGCCGAAGCTGTCCGTCGAGCACCCCGGCAAAATATTGACCCCGCACGACCTGCTGATCCACACGCGCGGGATCTATGGGACGAATCGATTTTAAAAGTTTCACTTTTTCGTCGCGAATCGGCTCTGCCTCGAGAGTGACCGGCGGTTCCATGGCGACGAGCGAGAGCACTTGCAAAAGGTGGTTTTGCACCATGTCGCGAATCGCCCCCGCCTCCTCGTAATATCCTCCCCGGCTGCCGACTCCGAGCTTCTCGCTCACGGTAATCTGGACGTTATCGACGGTGCGGCGTGTCCACAGTTCCTCGAAAATCGCGTTCGAAAAACGAAACATCAGGATGTTCTGAACGGTTTCTTTCCCAAGATAGTGATCGA
>DASYTB010000079.1:0-3308 GCA_036002705.1 Verrucomicrobiia bacterium | reverse complement strand
CGGGCATGATGGACACCATCCTTAACCTCGGTCTCAACGATCAAACGGTTCTCGCCCTCGCCAAAGTCAGCAAAAATGAGCGGTTTGCCTGGGACTGCTACCGCCGGTTCATCCAGATGTATGGCGACGTTGTTATGGGTGTGCAGAAGCGCCCCAATGAAGACCACGAGCCGTTCGAAGTGGTCATCGAGAAGCTCAAAGCCGAGATTTTCCCGAAAGAAGAGCATGTCGAAGATACCCGCATCGACGCGATGGGCCTGAAAGAACTGGTCCGCCGCTTCAAAGACCTCGTGAAGCAGCGTACGGGCAAGAACTTCCCGAACGATCCCTGGGATCAGCTCCGCGGCGCGGTCGGTGCGGTCTTCGGTTCCTGGATGAATGATCGCGCGATGGTCTATCGCCGGAAATACAATATTCCTTCCGAATGGGGTACCGCTGTGAACGTCCAGGCGATGGTCTTCGGCAATACTGGCGAAAGCTCCGGCTCTGGAGTCGCGTTCACCCGGAATCCCGCGAATGGAAAAAAAGAATTCTACGGCGAATTTCTCATCAACGCCCAGGGCGAAGACGTCGTCGCCGGCGTCCGCACGCCCGAACCGGTCGCGGAGCTCGCGAAGCAGATGTCTGCGGCCTACAAGGAACTCGACCGCATCCGCAACGTCCTGGAAAAGCATTTCACCGACGTGCAGGACTTCGAGTTCACGATCGAGGAAGGCAAGGTCTTCATGCTCCAGACCCGCAACGGAAAGCGCACTGCCATGGCCGGCCTCAAGTTTTCCATGGACATGGTCAAAGAGAAATTGATCGATTGGCAGACGGCCATTAACCGGAACCCGGCCGACCAGCTCGATCAGTTGCTCGCGCCGGTTTTCGACGCGAATGAAGTTCGCAAAGCCAAAGCCATCGCCACGGGCCTTCCCGCCGGGCCCGGCGCCGCTTCAGGCAAAGTTTATCTGAACGCGGACCGGGCGGTTACGGCCGCTGAAAAAGGAGAAAAAGTCCTGCTCGTCCGCATCGAAACCTCGCCCGAGGATCTTCGCGGCATGATCGCGGCCGAAGGCATTCTCACCGCGCGCGGTGGCGTCAGCTCGCACGCCGCGTTGGTCGCCCGGCAGATGGGCAAAGTCTGCGTCTGCGGCGCTGCTGGACTGAACATTGATTACGAGCGCAAGACCATCACAGTCGATGGCGCCACCTACAAGGAAGGCGAAGATTTCTTCTCCATCGATGGCACTGCTGGAACGGTCTATGCCGGCCAGCTTAAAACCGCTCCTTCCGAAATCATCGCCGGGCTGATCCATGGTGATGAAGCGGCGCGCCAAACCGAGAAATTCAAGAGTTTCAAGCAGCTCATGGATTGGTGCTCAAAGGTCAGCCGCCTCGCGGTCCGCACCAACGCGGATAATCCGGAGCAAACCCGCAACGCCGTTGCCTTCGGCGCGACCGGCATCGGCCTCTGCCGCACCGAGCACATGTTCTTCGAAGGCGACCGGATCGATGCGATGCGGGAAATGATTCTCGCCGATACTCTGGAGGCTCGCGAAGCCGCCCTGGCCAAGCTGCTCCCTTATCAGCGCGAAGATTTCCATGGCATCTTCAAGGAACTGAAAGGCCTCCCTGCCACCATCCGTTTCCTCGATCCGCCGCTGCATGAATTCCTCCCGCACGCCAAGGAGCAGCAGCTGGACCTCGCCAATAAGCTCAACATCCCAGTCGAGAAAATCATGAGTCGCGTGCACGAATTGCACGAATTCAACCCGATGCTCGGCTTCCGCGGCTGCCGCCTTGGAATTAAATATCCCGAAATCACCCGGATGCAGGCCCGCGCCGTTTTCGAAGCGGCCGCTGACGCGATGAAGCAAGGCATCAAAGCGCGTCCCGAAATCATGATCCCGCTCGTCGGCTTCAAAAAGGAACTCGATCTCCAGGTCGAAATCGTTCACGAAGTCGCCCGCCAGGTTCAGACTGAGAAAAAGGTCAAACTCACCTATTCCGTCGGCACGATGATCGAGGTGCCCCGCGGCGCTCTCACGGCCGATGAAATTGCCCACACCGCCGAATTCTTCAGCTTCGGCACGAACGATCTCACCCAAACCGCTCTCGGGATGAGTCGCGACGATTCCGGTTCATTCCTCGGTGCTTACCAGGAAGCCGAAATCATCAAGCGCAATCCCTTTGCCACCATCGATCGGGACGGGGTCGGCCAGTTGATGCGCATCGCCATTGAAAAAGGCCGAAAGACCAGGCCCGACATCAAACTCGGCATCTGCGGCGAACACGGCGGCGATCCCGATTCCGTGAAATTCTGTCACAAAATCGGCCTCAGTTATGTAAGCTGCTCGCCCTTCCGCGTCCCCGTCGCCCGCCTCGCCGCCGCTCAAGCCGCCCTGGCCGAAGCAAAGGCAGCCAAGACCGGAAAATCCGCAAAGCCCGGACGGAAGAAATAACGGGGATTACAGTTTCAACGCGCAAGCCGCCGGGCCACTCGGCGGCTTTTTGCTGCCCAGGTGGAAACTTCGCCTTGTCACGTGCTGATGCGCATGTTCTCATATTTGCATGGGGCTGGACGGCGTTGAAATTGTAATGCGCACCGAAGAAGAGTTTGGAGTTTCCATCGCCGATTCCGAAGCAGCGAACGTTCGCACTCCAGGAATGCTGATCGAGCTTGTCTTGTCTAAGCTAAGCTCCGAACTCAATCCGCAATGCAATTCTCAAAAAGCATTTTACATTCTCCGTACTGCTGTTGTGGCACTTTCCGGTGCAGATCGTTCGCGGATTCACCCCGATTCGGAACTGAGGCCACTTTTTCCCGGTAACGATCACCGCTCCGTTTGGGGTGAGCTTCAGGACCAAATTGAGGCACGATCCTGGCCGTCCTTGGAACGGAGCTATTTCCTCAGCGGGTCGATCATTGCGGCAACCCTCTCGTTTTACATTTTTTGTGCCTGGCTCTTTTCAATCTCAGGATTCGGCGGTTTGCAATTTGGGCTGTTAATCGCCTTGCTCTTTATGTGTTTCTTTGCGGCCGCGTGTTTACGGTTTACCGACTCCCTGAAGAAACTTATTCCGTCGAAGATAAAAAACTTCCGGGATTTGGTTCCGTATGCGCAGACATCGAATCAGCTCCAATGGAGCTCCGCCGAAGTCCGTGGGCGCGTTCGAGATATTGTCACGGGTGTGTTGGCGCTGAAGGAAGACCAATACAGGGAACAGGCTGATTTCGTTAAAGATTTAGGGCTGTGTTGAAGGGTCACTAACGGGTCCAACATCAAACTCGGCATCTGCGACGAACACGGCGGCGATCCCGA